>NZ_CAXFDV010000696.1:0-7192 GCF_964001545.1 uncultured Aquincola sp. | reverse complement strand
GCGGCGCTGACCGGTGCGCCGGTGGCCTTCCTGGGCCTGCTCGATGCCGACCGGCTGTGGTTCAAGGCCTCGGTGGGGCTTGATTCGCCGCAGGCCGAGCCGGCTGCTGCGCACGCGGGCCAGGCGCTGTGCGTGATCGACGATCTGCAAGCCGATGGCAGCGCCGCGACCACCGCCCTGCGCGCCGCCGCCCCCAACGCCCGCAGCTATGCGGGCCTGGCCCTGGTGGATGAAGCCGGCCAGCTGCTGGGCACGTTGGGCGTGCTGTCGCCGAAGACCCATGCCTTTGGCGCTGCCGAAGTGCAGCGCCTGCAGGACGCCGCCGTGCTGGCCGGCACCGCATTGCTGGCGCACTACCGCGCCGTCTCGCTGGCGCGGGCGGCCAAGGCCGATCCGGTCACCGGCATTGCCGACCGCCGCCGCTTCGACGAAGCGCTGGACGTGGAGCTGCAATATTCGATGCGCACCGGCGAGCCCTTCAGCGTGCTGTCGCTGTGCATCAACGGCCACCGCGACATCGCCACCGGCTTCGGCCGCGCCATCGCCGACGACGTGCTGCGCGAGGTGGCCCGCCGGCTGGGCCATCAGGTGCGCGTGGGCGACCTGCTGGCGCACCTGGGCCAGGCCGAATTTGGCATCGTGATGCGCCATGGCGCCGAAGCCGAGGCCGGCGCGCTGGCCGCCCGCATCGAGGCCGCGATGGCCGAGCCGGTGCAGCTGGGCGATGGCGAATCGCTGGGCGTGAGCATGTCGCTGGGCGTGGGCGCGTACGACGACGAAGTGGTCTCGGCCGCGCAGCTCTACAGCCGTGCGCACCGGGCGCAGCGCCTGGCCGCCGAACGGCTGGAGCGGCGCGTGAACATGGTGGGCAAGCTGCTGGAAGCCCCGGCGCTGCGCCTGGTGGCCGGCCGCCAGGGCGACTGACATTTCAATCAGTTCTTGGCCCTGAAAGGGGCTGGCGGGCCCGGGCATGGCATACCATGAACCGTCACCGATCCAGCCCTTCTGCCATGTCCATTGCCACCACCTCCACCCCCATTCCCGCCACGCTCATCCCGGGCGACGGCATCGGCCCTGAAATCGTCGACGCCACGCTGGCGGCGCTGGACGCGCTGGGCGCGCCCTTCGAATGGGACCGGCAGGAGGCCGGCCTGGCCGGCGTCAAGTCGGCCGGCGACCCGCTGCCCAAGGCGGCGCTGGACAGCATCCGCCGCACCCGGCTGGCGTTGAAGGGCCCGCTGGAAACGCCCTCGGGCGGCGGCTATCGCTCGTCCAACGTGCGGCTGCGCGAAGAATTCCAGCTCTACGCCAACCTGCGCCCGGCACTCACCATCGTGCCCGGTGGCCGCTACGAGAAGGTCAACCTGGTGGTGGTGCGCGAAAACCTCGAAGGCCTGTACATCGGCCACGAGCACTACGTGCAGATCGACAACGACCCGCACGCCGTGGCCATGGCCACCGGCATCAACACCCGGCAGGGCAGCCGCCGGGCGCTGGAGTTCGCCTTCGAGTACGCGGTGGCCAACGGCCGCAAGAAGGTGACGCTGGTGCACAAGGCCAACATCATGAAGGCGCTGACCGGCATCTTCCTGGAAACCGGCCAGCAGCTGTATGAAAGCAAGTACAAGGGCCAGTTCGAGCTGGAGACGGTGATCGTCGACGCCTGCGCGATGAAGCTGGTGCTCAACCCCTGGCAGTTCGACGTCATCGTCACCACCAACCTGTTCGGCGACATCATCTCCGACCTGGTGGCCGGTCTGGTGGGCGGCCTGGGCATGGCGCCGGGCGCCAACATCGGCGCCAATGCCGCCATCTTCGAGGCGGTGCACGGCTCGGCGCCCGACATCGCCGGCCAGGGCAAGGCCAACCCGGTGGCGCTGATGCTGGCCGCGGCCATGATGCTGGACCACGTGAACCGGCAAGACCTGGCGACCCAGCTGCGCACCGCCATCGACCAGACGCTGAACGTCGATCAGGTGCGCACCGGCGACCTGGGCGGCAAGGCCAGCACGCCCGAGTTCGCGCAGGCGGTGGTGGCCCGCATCAAGAACGGCTGAAGCCGGCCCGCACACCCCGCCGCCGCGCGGGGTGGTATCCATTCGTTTCGCCAGCTCAAGTGCGCCTGCACGCAGGTCGAAGCTCCTGACAGGAGCGATGCGCCTGCCGCGCAGCCGCCCCGCAACGGGCCCCTGCACCGCGCCCGCGGTGCACAAGGTGGTGAAGAGGCCTGGTCGGGGCAGGTACAGTGGCAGCAGCCGATGGCGAAGTGTGCGCGCCGCTCCGGGGACATGAACCACCACCGGGGCAGACACCATGGCGCGCATCCAACGATCTTCCTTCCGCAAGCAGTGGCACCAGGCCGTGCGCCGCGCCCTCAACGTGATGCCGGTGCGCTGGCGCTTCGCGCTGTACCGGCGGATGATCGATTGCGACCCCGCGCCGCCCGGGCACCTGCAGCTCAAGATCGCCGACACGCGTGAAGAGCTGACCGCCTGCTTCCAGCTGCTGCACGATGCCTATGTGGCCAGCGGCTTCATGAAGCCGCACCCCTCGGGCCTGCGCGTGACGCCCTACCACGCGCTGCCCACCACCACCACGCTGTGCGCCAAGATCGATGGCCGCGTGGTGGGCACGATGTCGATGATCCGCGAGGGCGTGTTCGGCTTTCCGCTGCAGGCCGCCTTCGACCTCAACGAGGTGCGCGCCAAGGAAGGCCAGATCGCCGAGATCTCGGCGCTGGCGGTGCACCCCGACTACCGCAAGACCGGCGGCGCCATCCTGTTTCCGCTGATGAAGTTCATGTACGAGTACTGCACCCGGTACTTCGATGTGCGCCACCTGGTCATCGCGGTGAACCCCGACAAGATCGAGTTGTACGAGTCGCTGCTGTTCTTCCAGCGGCTGCGCGGCAACGTGGTGGACAAGTACGACTTCGCCAACGGCGCGCCGGCCGTGGGCGCCACGCTGGACCTGGCCCAGGCGCCGGCGCTGTTCGAGCGGGTGTACGGCAGCCGCAGCGCGCGCAAGAACCTGTTCAAGTACTTCGTGCAAACGCGGCTGCCCCACATCCAGCTGCCGCAGCGCCGCTACCACACCACCAACGATCCGGTCATGACGCCGGAGCTGCTGGACCACTTCTTCAACCGGATGACCCAGGGCTTTGCCGAACTGGACGAGCGCAAGCGGCTGCTGCTGCGCTCCATCTACGGCCTGCCGGACTACGACCCGGTGCTGCCCGGCCGCCAGCCGCAGGCCATCGGCCACCACCCGCTGCGGCGCCACCAGCGTTATTCGCTGCGCTGCCCGGCGCAGCTGGTGCTGGGCGGCGTGGCCTTGCCGTTGACGGTGATCGAGGTTTCGGCCGGTGGTTTCCAGGCCGAGTGCAAGGTGCCGCTGCCGCTGGATGCACAAGGCACGGCCGTGGTGGAACTGGGCGACCAGGAGCGCTCGACCCTGCAGGTGCGCATCATGCGCAACGGCGGGCGCAGCTCGGTGTATGGCGGCTTCTACGGCTTCAAGCTGCTGGGCGCCGACGAGCCGTGGCGCCGCTGCGTGGCCGCACTGGAACAAGGCCAGACCGCGGCCGACCTGATGCGGCCGGTGGCGGTGGCGGTGGCCGATGTGGCCGCGGCGCCTGCACCTGCACCTGCGGCTTCACCCGCATCCGCACCTGCGACCCCGCGTGGGGTGGGGCCGCTGGCCGCGGTGGGTTGAGGCTCAGCGGCTGCGGTACACCACGTCCCGCAGCATCGGGTAGATCTGCGTGTCCCACCGCCGGCCGCTGAACACGCCGTAGTGCCCCACGCCGGGCTGCACGTAGTGGCTCTTGCGGGTGGGGCGCAATTCGCTGCACATCTCGTGCGCGGCCAGCGTCTGGCCGACGGCGCAGATGTCGTCGCGCTCGCCTTCGATGGTCAGCAGGGCGGTGCGGCGGATGGCCTGTGGCCGCACCGGTCGGCCGCGCCAAGTGAGCTTGCCCAGCGGCAGGTCGTAGTCCTGGAACACGCGCTGCACCGTCTCCAGGTAGAACTCGGCCGGCAGGTCGGCCACCGCGAAATACTCTTCGTAGAAGCGGCGCACCGGCTCGGCCTTGTCATGCTCGCCGGCGGCCACCGCGGCATACATCTCGCGCAGCGATTGCACGTGCCGCTCCAGGTTCATGCTCATGAAGGCCGACAGCTGCACGAAGCCCGGGTACACCCGCCGCAGCGCGCCCTTGAAGCGCAGCGGCACGCGGGCGATCAGGCGCTGCTCGAACCACGAGATGGGCTTGGTGACGGCCAGCTTGTTCACCGCCGTCGGGCTGATGCGGCAATCGAGCGGGCCGGCCGCCAGCGTGAGCGTGCGCGGCGTGGCGGGGTGCTCGTCTTCGGCCATCAATGCGGTGGCGGCCAGCGCGGCCACGCAGGGCTGGCAGATGGCCAGCAGGTTCACGCCGGGGCCGATGTGGGCCATGAAGTCGATCAGGTGCTCGATGTACTCGTCGAGCCCGAAGCGGCCGGCGGCCAGCGGCACGTCGCGGGCGTTGTGCCAGTCGGTGATGTACACGTCGTGGTCGCGCAGCGTGGTGCGCACCGTCTCGCGCAGCAGCGTGGCGAAGTGGCCCGACATCGGCGCGGCGATCAGCAGCGGCGGCTGGTCGGTGATGCCGGGCTTCTTGAAGTGCAGCAGCGAAGCGAAGGGTGTGGCCAGCACCACTTCTTCTTCCACCGCGGTCGGCTCGCCGTGCACCCGCACGCTGTCGATGCCGAAAGGCAGCCGCTGGTGTGTGACCTCGGCCAGGCTGAACACGTCCAGGGCCGCGGCGGTCTTGCGCACGGCGGGCAGCTGCAGCAGCGCCTTCAGCGAGCCTTCGAACAGCGGCAGGCTGCTGCGCGCCATCGCACGCCAGGGCCACATCAGATCGGCATGCGCCTGGTAGGTGTCGTAAAGCATGCGCAGTCCACGCAACTAACGAGCCAGCGTGGCACAGCAGTTGCGTCGATCGCCCCGTCGTTGTCGCTCAAGGAACACCATGGCCCGCGCCACGTTGACGATCAGCAGCAAGAACTACTCGTCCTGGTCGCTGCGCGGCTGGTTGCTCACGCGTTATGCCGGGCTGGAGGTGGACGAGATCCGCGTCGCGCCCGACGACATCGCCGCCCGCAAGGAACTGCTGCTGATGTCGCCTTCCATCCTGGTGCCCTGCCTGCGGCACGAGGGCGCCACCGTGTGGGACACGCTGGCCATCGGCGAATACCTCAACGAGCTGAGGCCCGAGGCCGGCCTGCTGCCCGCCGACCGCGTGGCGCGCGCGCATTGCCGCTCGGTGTGCGGCGAGATGCATTCGGGCTTCGGCAACCTGCGCTCGGCGCTGCCGATGAACCTCAAGGGCGATTCACCGGGTTTTCGCATCTGGGACCGTGCGCAGGCCGACATCGACCGCGTGCTGGAGATCTGGCGCGACTGCCTGCAGCAGTACGGCGGGCCTTACCTGTTCGGCACGCAGCGCGGCATGGCCGACGCGATGTACGCGCCGGTGGCCACCCGCTTCAAGACCTACCATGTGGCGCTGGACGAGCTGTGCGGCGGCTATGCCGCCCGCATGCTGGCCGAGCCCGAGATGCAGGCCTGGCGCCGCGCCGCGCTGGAAGAGCCCGACGACATCGAAGAGCTCGACATGGAATTCTGATCAGGCGGGCTGGCGGCTCAAGCGGCTGGCCAGGCGCCTGGCGCTGGCACCGCGCAAGGGCCTTCCACGTCCACGGTGCCGAAGTCGGCCGGCCCGACGATCTCCAGGTACTCCATGTCGGGCGAGTAGTCGAACAGGAAGTGCACGATGCCGGGGCGCTGGTGCACCATGTCGCCCGCTTCGACCAGCGTTTCCTGGTCGCCGTACATGAAGCGCGCCCAACCTTTGAGCATGTACACCAAGTGGAACTGCGCCTCATGCCGGTGCCAGCCGGTGCCTTTTTCGGGCGCGGTGTTGGCCTTGACCAGCTGCGCGATCACCTGGCCGTTGGTGGCATCGGCCACGCCCAGGTCGCGGTAGAGGAAGAAGTCCCGCAGCCCTTCGCCGCGCCACAGCGTCTGGCCGGGCTTGACGTGGGAGAAGCGCGTGGTCGTGGTGTCCAGCATGCAGGCCTCCATCGGCGAAGTTGATGCGCTGCAGCATGCATGCGCCGTTCCACCCCGGCGCGGTGCACCACGGGCGGCGCCTATCATGGGCTGCGCTGGCGGTCCACCGCCCATGGCCACCCAGGCGGCTGCGGTGCACCCTCGGGTTGCCAGCTGTCGTCGCCTTGCCGCTCCTGCCGCCCCTGCCGTTTCGCATGCCCACTGACGCGCCGCGCTCCGCCTCCATCCCCGTGCCACCCCGCCCGCTGCAACGGGCCGCCGCCCGCCTGCTGGGCGACTGGGTGTTCGAGCTCTCGCGCAGCACGCTCAAGGCCGACGCCCTGGCCGGCCTGCTGGGCGCGGTGCTGGTGCTGCCGCAGGCCATCGCCTTTGCCACGCTGGCCGGGCTGCCGCCGCAGTTCGGCCTGTACACCGCAGTGCTGCCGTGCCTGGTGGCAGCGCTGGCCGGCAGCAGCCAGCATGTGATGTCGGGGCCCACCAATGCCAACTCGCTGGCGCTGTACGCGATGCTGGCGCCGCTGGCCGCGGTGGGCACGCCGCAGTACGTGCAGCTGGCGCTGGTGGTCACGCTGATGGTGGGCGTGATGCAGGCGCTCATCGGCCTGCTGCGGCTGGGCACGCTGGCCAACTTCATCTCGCCGGCCGCGCTGCAGGGCTTTACCGCCGGCGCCGCGCTGCTGATCGCGGTGCATGCCTCGCACGACCTGTTGGGCATTGCCTTGCCCGCCGGCCAGAGCGCCGGCACCGTGGTGGTGGAGGTGGTGCGCCGCATCGAAGGGCTCAATCCCGCTGCGCTGCTCGCGGGCTCGCTGGCGTTGGCCACCGCGCTGGGTCTGCGGCGCTGGCGGCGCAGCTCACCTTTCATGCTGATGGGCCTGGCCGCAGGCACGCTGGCCGGCTGGTGGCTGGCCCAGGGCAGCCTGTGGCCGCCGGTGCGCACCGTGGGTGAAGTGGGTTCGGCCTGGCCGCCGCTCACGGTGCCGCAGGTGTCGTGGAGCCAGGTGCCCGAGCTGGCCGGCCTGGCCTTTGCGCTCACCATCGTGGCGCTGGGGCAGTCGTTTTCCATCGCCAAGGC
>NZ_CAXFDV010000695.1:0-2058 GCF_964001545.1 uncultured Aquincola sp. | reverse complement strand
TCGCAGCACAGTTGCTGCCAGCCCAGCCGGCGCCATTGCCGCAGATCGCCGCTTTCGAAATCGTCGGCAAAAGGCAGCAGCTCGTCCTTGGGCAGGCTGTAAATCCAGAAACCCACGCCCAGGACCAGGTAAACCCCGATGGCAATGGCCGCAAGGCCTACCAAGTACTTTTTCATCGTGGCTGGAAAGGACCGATGGCGGAATTCTGAAGGCTTGCGCCGTCGGGCGAACAGAACGCGGGCTTGTGACATAGGGATGGCAGGCGCACCCGCCGTCACTATCATGGATTGCAAGTATCAAGCGCCCCGCAAGGAGACAAGGTGCAAAGCCCAGGTGAATGCCGGTTGCTGGCCGTTGCCTCCACGGGGGGCCATTGGATTCAGCTCAAAAGGCTGCGGCCGGCATTTGCACAGGCGCGCGTGAGTTATCTCACCACCAACCCGGCCCATGCGCTGGAGGTGAGCGAGCCCACTTATTCGGTGCACGACGCCAACAACCAGACGCGCGTGCGCCTGGTGCTGATGTTCCTGCACATCCTGTGGCTGCTGCTGCGGCTGCGCCCGCATGTGGTGATCTCGACCGGCGCCGCGCCGGGCGCGGCCTGCCTGATGCTGGGCAAGCTGCTGGGTGCACGCACGATCTGGATCGACAGCATCGCCAATCCGGAAGAAATGTCGATGTCGGGCCGCTGGGTGCGTTATTGGGCCGACCTTTGGCTGACGCAGTGGCCTGACCTGGCCAAAGCCGACGGACCTTTTTATGCGGGGCGTGTACTGTGATCTTCCTGACCGTCGGAACCCAACTGCCATTTGATCGCCTGGTGCGCTGCGTGGATGAATGGGCGGGCGCCCATCCCAGTGTTCCGATATTCGGGCAGATCGGGCCCGCCAGTTATCAGCCGCGGCATTTTGCGGCGGTGGATTTTTTGCCACCGTCGGAGGTGGACGATTACTTTCAAACCTCCGACCTCATCGTCGCCCATGCCGGCATGGGCACGATCCTGTCGTCGCTGGTATTGCGCAAGCCGCTGGTGATCCTGCCGCGCCGCCAGGCTTTGGGCGAGCACCGCAGCGACCATCAAATGACCACCGCGTTGTGGCTGCGGCGCGAATTGCAGCTCAATACCGCTTTTGAATGCGATGAACTGGCCGCCATGCTCGACCACCGCGCCGAGTTGAAAGCCGGGCAGTACGTGGGCGAAACCGCCCAGGCCTGCCTGGTCGATGCGGTGCGCGACTTCGTCGGTCGCGCACAGGTCAAGCCCTCGGTGGTGGCCAGCGTGCGCGGCTGGTCCTCGGCACTGCGCAAGTCGCTGCACGACTTCCACGCCAGCCGCGGTGCTGGCGCCTGACCCCAGCAAAGAAAAAGGCGCTGCAGCACCTGCTGCAACGCCTTGGCTTCGGGCCGCCAACCGGCCCTTGGCTCAGCGGCTCTTGCGGCGTGCCGCGATGAAGCCGAACGCACTCAGGCCGGCCAGCATCAGCAGCTGGGTATGCGGCTCGGGCACCGGCGTGACGGTGGAGCTGAGCGTGTAGTAGCCGCCCACCGAGCCACCGGCGCTGCCCACCACGGCGTAGTAGTACTTGCCCGGGCCCAGCGTCAGCGCATGGGTGGTGCTGCCGGTGGTGCCATCGAAGGTGTGCAGCGAGCCGGGCGCCACCTGATCGTCGCCACCGCCGTTGTCGAACACGCCGTTGGCCCCGAAGGACAGCAGCGCGTACTGGCCGCCGGTGATGGACAGCACCGTGCCGTTGTTGAGGGCCACCACCGAACTGGACACGACCTGCGGTCCGCCGCTGAGCTCGAAGGTGAAGAAGTCGGAGAAGGAGCCCGGTGCGGCGCCGCCGGCGCCACCGCCCAGCAGGGCGGACAACTCGACGGCCGCATGCGGCCCGAAGTCGTAGGTGGCCGCCTGGGTGGCGCCCGCGGCCACCATCGAAGCCGCCAGCAGCAGCGTGGATCTGAACTTCATGTTCGCTCCCCTCAACGTCGCCAATTGGCAAGGCTTGCAGTCTGTGCCTGCGGGGCAGCAGGCGACATCCTATGAACTTGGGGGCC
>NZ_CAXFDV010000694.1:0-6336 GCF_964001545.1 uncultured Aquincola sp. | reverse complement strand
TCGAAGTCGACCTCGACGTAGTGGTCGCTGAAGGTGTGGTTCTGCTCGGGGTCCAGCACTTCCAGCAGCGCCGAAGACGGATCGCCACGGAAGTCCATGCCCAGCTTGTCGATCTCGTCGAGCAGGAACAGCGGGTTTCGCGTGCCCACCTTGGACAGGCTCTGCAGCACCTTGCCCGGCATCGAGCCGATGTAGGTGCGGCGGTGGCCCCGGATCTCGGCCTCGTCGCGCATGCCGCCCAGGGCCATGCGCACGAACTTGCGGCCGGTGGCGCGCGCCACGCTCTGGCCCAGCGAGGTCTTGCCCACGCCCGGAGGACCCACCAGGCACAGGATGGGCGCCTTCACCTTGTCGACGCGCTGCTGCACCGCGAGGTACTCGAGGATGCGGTCCTTGACCTTGTCCAGGCCGTAGTGGTCCTCGTTCAGCACTTCCTCGGCATTCGAGAGGTCGTGCTTGATCTTGGTCTTCTTGGCCCAGGGCAGGCCCACCAGGGTGTCGATGTAGTTGCGCACCACCGTGGCTTCGGCGCTCATCGGCGACATGAGCTTGAGCTTCTTCAGCTCGCTCTCGGCCTTCTTGCGCGCGTCCTTGGGCATCTTGGCGGCGGCGATCTTCTTCTCGAGTTCCTCGAGATCAGCGCCCTCCTCGCCATCGCCCAGTTCCTTCTGGATGGCCTTGACCTGTTCGTTCAGGTAGTACTCGCGCTGGCTCTTTTCCATCTGGCGCTTGACGCGGCCACGGATGCGCTTTTCCACCTGCAGGATGTCGACTTCATGCTCGAGGAGCTCCAGCAGCTTTTCCAGCCGCTTGTCGGTCTCGAAGAGGTCGAGCACCGACTGCTTGGCTTCGAGCTTGAGCGGCAGGTGAGCGGCGATGGTGTCGGCCAGGCGGCCGGCATCGTCGATGCCCGCGATCGAGGTCAGGATCTCGGGCGGGATCTTCTTGTTCAGTTTGACGTACTGGTCGAACTGCTGCGTCACCGCGCGGCGCAGGGCCTCGATCTCGGGCTTGGTGTCCACCGCCGGCGGGATCGGCGACACCTCGGAGATGAAGTGCTCTTCGGTCTCGGTGATCGACAGCGTGTTGGCGCGCTGGGTGCCTTCGACCAGCACCTTCACGGTGCCGTCGGGCAGCTTCAGCATCTGCAGGATGCTGGAGACGCAGCCCACGTCGAACATGTCGTCGGCCTTGGGCTCGTCCTTGCCGGCGGCCTTCTGGGCCACGAGCATGATCTGGCGGCCGGCTTCCATGGCGGCTTCCAGGGCCTTGATGGACTTGGGGCGACCCACGAACAGCGGGATCACCATGTGCGGAAACACCACCACGTCGCGCAGCGGCAGCAGCGGCAGCGTGATCGGATCCGAGGGCAAAACGGGATGTCCGGACATTGAGAAACCTCTCTTTCTCAAGCTGACGTGGGGCTTGAGCAGGGGATTGCAAGGCGGCCCGCCGGGGCCGCGTGAGAAGCTTCCAGGAGACCGCCGACGGCGGTGGCTGCGTCAGGCAGCAGCTCAGGCACTCGCCTTGGCCTCGTGGTAGACCAGCAGGGGCTTGGAGCCCTCTTCGATGTTGTGTTCATCGACCACCACCTTGGCCACACCGTCCAGGTTGGGCAGGTCGAACATCGTGTCGATCAGTGCGTGCTCCATGATCGAGCGCAGCCCGCGGGCGCCGGTCTTGCGCGCCAGCGCCTTGCGGGCGATGGCCTGCAGCGCGGTGGTGCGGATTTCCAGCTCCACGCCGTCCATGCCGAACAGGCGCTGGTACTGCTTGAGCAGCGCGTTCTTGGGCTCGGTCAGGATCTGCACCAGCGCGTCTTCGGTCAGCTCGCCCAGCGTGGCCACCACCGGCAGGCGGCCGACCAGCTCGGGGATCAGGCCGAACTTGATCAGGTCTTCCGGCTCGGTGGCGCGGAACACCTCGGAGACACGCTTTTCGGTCTTGGTGTGCACCGTGGCGCCGAAACCGATGCCCGACTTCTCGGTGCGGTTCTGGATGACCTTTTCCAGGCCGTCGAAGGCGCCGCCGCAGATGAACAGGATGTTGGTCGTGTCGATCTGCAGGAAATCCTGGTTCGGGTGCTTGCGCCCGCCCTGCGGCGGCACGCTGGCCATGGTGCCTTCCACCAGCTTGAGCAGCGCCTGCTGCACGCCTTCGCCCGACACGTCGCGGGTGATGCTGGGGTTGTCAGCCTTGCGGCTGATCTTGTCGATCTCGTCGATGTAGACGATGCCGCGCTGCGCCCGCTCGACGTCGTAGTTGCAGTTCTGCAGCAGCTTCTGGATGATGTTCTCGACGTCTTCACCCACGTAACCGGCTTCGGTCAGCGTGGTGGCGTCGGCAATCACGAAGGGCACGTTCAGCAGCCGCGCCAGCGTTTGAGCCAGCAGTGTCTTGCCCGAGCCGGTGGGGCCGATCAGCAGGATGTTGCTCTTGCTGAGCTCGACTTCATCCTTGCTGCTGGCGCCCATGTGCTTCAGGCGCTTGTAGTGGTTGTAAACCGCCACCGACAGCGTGCGCTTGGCCACGTCCTGGCCGATCACGTACTGGTCGAGGCTGGTCTTGATTTCCGTGGGCGTGGGCAGGTCGCTCTTGGCGGCCTTGGCGGTGGCGCCTTCGGCCGGCACCTCGTCACGGATGATGTCGTTGCACAGCTCGATGCACTCGTCGCAGATGAACACCGACGGACCGGCGATGAGCTTCTTCACCTCATGCTGGCTCTTGCCGCAGAAGGAGCAGTACAGAACCTTTTCGCTCGAAGCGCCTTTTTTCTCGGCCATGGGTATTCAGAGGGGTTCGCGGACGCGAAGGTCAATGCAGGGGAATGATAGTCCAACGCCACAGGCCGGTCGGCGCGGGCGCAAAGGCCCTGACGGGGCCTTGCTCCACGGCCGACGGCCGGGGGGCGCAGGGCTTACGGGCGCTTGTCCAGCACCTGGTCGATCAGGCCGTAGGCCTTCGACTCTTCCGGGTCCAGGAAGAAGTCGCGCTCCATGTCGGCACGGATCTTCTCGATCGACTGGCCGGTGCGCTCGGCGTAGATGCGGTTGAGCTGCTCGCGGGTCTTGAGGATCTCGCGGGCGTGGATCTCGATGTCGGTGGCCTGGCCCTGGGCGCCGCCCGAAGGCTGGTGGATCATCACGCGCGAGTTCGGCAGCGCGAAGCGCTTGCCCTTGGCGCCGGCCATCAGCAGGAACGAGCCCATGCTGGCGGCGATGCCCATGCACAGCGTGGACACGTCGGGCTTGATGAACTGCATCGTGTCGAAGATCGACAAGCCCGCGCTGACGCTGCCGCCCGGCGAGTTGATGTACAGGTGGATGTCCTTGTCGGGGTTTTCGCTTTCCAGGAACAGCAGCTGGGCCACCACGAGGTTGGCGGTCTGGTCGTTCACCGGGCCCACAAGAAAGATCACCCGCTCGCGCAGCAGGCGGCTGTAGATGTCGTAGGCCCGCTCGCCGCGACCGGATTGTTCGATGACCACGGGCACCATGCCCAGGCCGGTGGTTTCAAGCGCGCTCATGAGTTGTCCTTGCGAAATGGGGATAGACACACGTCCAATATGCGGGCCGATTATGGGGCTGCAAGAGCAGGCCCAAAGAACGGAAAAGGCGCCTGCCTTGCGGCCCGGCGCCTCTCAGGTCGACCAGCAGGTCGGGGCAGATCGTCAGGCGGTCATCAGCTCGTCGAAGGGCAGCTGCTTGTCGTTGACCTTGGCGCGGCCGAGCACGAAGTCGGTCACGTTGTTCTCGATCACGACGGCTTCCACCTCGGCCATGCGCTGGCGGTCGCTCAGGTACCAGCGCACCACTTCAGCGGGCTTCTCGTAGCTCTGGCTCATCTCTTCGATGTGGGCCTGCAGCTGCTCGGGCTTGGCCTGCAGGTTGTTGGCCCGCACCAGCTCGGCCACCACCAGGCCCAGGCGCACGCGCTTCTCGGCTTGCGCGGTGAACAGCTCGGCCGGGATCGGCGCCTTGTCGGCGTCCTTGACGCCACGCTGCTTGAGGTCGGCGCGGGCGGCTTCCACCATGCGCTCGGTCTCGGTCTTGACCAGGGCCTGCGGCACGTCCAGCTGCGACACGGCCACCAGCGCGTCCATCACGGCGGCCTTGTTGCGGGCCAGCACGCGGAACTTGACCTCACGCTCGAGGTTCTTCTTGATGTCGGCGCGCAGCGCTTCCACCGTGCCGTCGGCGATGCCCAGCGACTGGGCGAAGGCGGCGTCCACCTCGGGCAGCACCTGCGACTCGATCTTGGTCATCGTGACCAGGAAGTCGGCTTCCTTGCCGGCGACGTCCTTGCCCTGGTAGTCCTCGGGGAACTGCAGCGGGAAGGTCTTGTTCTCGCCGCTCTTCATGCCGCGCACGGCCTTGTCGAACTGCTCGAGCATCTGGCCTTCGCCGATGATGAACTGGAAGCCTTCGGCCTTGCCGCCTGCAAACGGCTCGCCGTCGATCTTGCCTTCGAAGTCGATGGTCACGCGGTCGCCTTCTTCGGCGGCGGCGTCGGCCGGGCGCTGGGCGAAGGTGCGGCGCTGCTTGCGCAGGATGTCCACGGTCTTGTCGATGGCGGCGTCGGTCACGTCGGACGACACGCGCTCCACCTCGGCACCGGCCAGGTCGCCGATCACCACCTCGGGGTACACCTCGAAGGTGGCGTCGAAGGCGAACGAGCCTTCGGGCGCGTCGTCCTTCTGGGTGATGCTGGGCATGCCGGCCACGCGCAGCTTGGCTTCGTTGGCGGCGGTGTTGAAGGCCTCGCCCACCTTGTCGTTGACCACTTCGTACTGCACCGAGTAGCCGTAGCGCTGGGTGACCACGCTCATCGGCACCTTGCCGGGACGGAAGCCGTCGGCCTTCACGGTGCGGGCCAGCTTCTTCAGCCGCGACGTCACTTCGCCGGCGATGGCATCGGCCGGCAGCGTGAGCGTGATCCGGCGTTGCAGTTTGTCGAGGGTTTCAACCGTGACCGTCATTTGTCCGACTCTCTTGTTGCGTACTGTGGTGCGCGGGGGGGGACTCGAACCCCCACACCATTGCTGGCGTCAGGACCTAAACCTGGTGCGTCTACCAATTTCGCCACCCGCGCTAGATGGAAAGAAGGGGCTGCTTCCGGGCGGAAGCGCCCCCTCGCTGATCTGTGAACCGCGGATTCTAACCGGGCTGCGCCGGCTCCCGCTTCACGCGGAACCACGCAGCGTACATCGCGGGCAAAGCCAGCAGCGTCAGCGCGGTGGCCACGATGAGGCCGCCCATGATGGCCACGGCCATCGGGCCCCAGAACACGCTGCGCGACAGCGGGATCATCGCCAGCACGGCCGCAGCCGCCGTGAGCACGATGGGCCGGAAGCGCCGCACCGCCGATTCGACGATGGCGTCCCAGGTGGGCACGCCGCGGGCGCGGTCGTGCTCGATCTGGTCGATCAAAATCACCGAGTTGCGCATGATCATGCCCATCAGCGCGATCACGCCCAGCAGCGCCACGAAGCCGAACGGCCGGTTCAGCAGCAGCAGCGCCGCCGCCACGCCGGCGATGCCCAGCGGCCCGGTGAGGAAGACCAGCATCGAGCGGCTGAAGCTTTGCAGCTGCAGCATCAGCAGCGTGAAGATGATGAACAGCATCAGCGGCACGCCGGCCGCGATCGAGCCCTGGCCCTTGCTGCTTTCTTCCACCGCACCGGCGATCTCGATGGTGTAGCCCGGCGGCATGCGCTTGCGCAGTTCATCGAGCTGCGGCCACACCTCGGCGGTCACGGTCGGGCCCTGCAGGCCGTCGGCCACGTCGCCCTGCACCGTCACCGCGAACTGCCGGCCTTCGCGCCACATCACGCCGGGCTCCCAGTCGAGCGCGATGGTGGCGATCTGCGCCAGCGGGATGACGCGGCCGCTGGCCGTGGGCACGTAGGCATTGGCCAGTGAAGTGACGGCTTCGCGCTCGTCGGCGGGCTGGCGCAGCAGGATGTCGATCAGCCGGTCACCCTCGCGGTACTGGCCCACGGGCGTGCCCGACAGCAAGGTGCGCGAAGCCTGGGCGATGCCCTGGCTGGTGACGCCCAGCGCACGCGCCTTGTCCTGGTCGATGTCCAGGCGCAGCACCTTCACCGACTCGTTCCAGTTGTGGTTGACGCCGCGCATGTGCGGGTTGGCGCGCAGGATGGCCATGGCCTGATCGGACCACTCGCGCACCGCGGTGGCGTCGTTGCCCATCACCCGGAACTGCACCGGGTACGGCACCGGCGGCCCGTTGGGCAGCAACTTGACGCGGCTGCGCACCTCGGGGAATTCGGTGGCCAGCAGCGCCGGCAGGGTCTTCATCAGGTGTTCGCGGGTGGCC
>NZ_CAXFDV010000693.1:0-11597 GCF_964001545.1 uncultured Aquincola sp. | reverse complement strand
TGGCGCCCAGCACCGAGGCCGTGCGCGCCGACCAGGCGCCCGGGCCCAGCAGCGACATGGCGCCCGCAGTCACCCAATAGAACAGCGGCGGCTTGTGGAAGAACGGCATGCCGTTGAGCATGGGCGTGAGCCAGTCGCCCGAGCGCATCATTTCCCAGGCCACGCCCACGTAGCGGCCCTCGTCAGGCAGCATCAGCGGCCGGCACCATGCGGTGGCCACCAGCCATGCGAAGGTGAGCACCGCCACCAGGGCCACCTCGGCGCCGGCGCCGCGCACGCCGGCCGAGGGCAGCGGTTTGTGGGCAGTGGTCATCGGGGGTCGCCTTCCAGGCCGCGACCCAGGCGGCGCTTGACCACGTACAGCGGCCGCGCCTTGACTTCTTCGTACACGCGGCCGACGTACTCGCCCACCACGCCCAGCGACACCAGCTGGATGCCGGCGAACAGCATCAGGCTCACGACGATGGTGGTCCAGCCGCTCACCCGGTGGCCATAGACGAAGTAGCTGCCGGTGAGAAACGCACCATAGGCAAAGGCGGCCAACGCCAGCAGCATGCCGGCCAGGCTCACGGCCCGCAGCGGCCAGGTGGTGAAGGAGGTGAGCCCATCCATCGCCAGCGCTGCCAGCCGCAGCGCGCTGAAGTGGCTGCGGCCATGGGCGCGTGCATCGGGCGTGTAGGGCACGGCCACCGCCTCGAAGCCCACCCAGGCGTACAGCCCCTTGAGGAAGCGCTTGCGCTCGGGCAGCGCCAGCAGCGCGTCCACCACGGCGCGGTCCATCAGCCGGAAATCGCCCGCGCCTTCAGGCACCTGGAAGCGGCTGGCGCCGTTCATCAGCGCATAAAAGCCGCGCACGCCCAGGCGCTTGAACCAGGTTTCGTCGTCGCGGCCCTGGCGCACCGCATACACCACGTCGGCGCCGGCGCGCCAGTGGCGCATGAAGGTCTCCAGCATCGCCACCGGGTGCTGCAGGTCGGCGTCCATCGCGATGACGATGTCGCCGCCCGCGGCCTGCATGCCGGCGGTCAGCGCTGCTTCCTTGCCAAAGTTGCGCGACAGCTGCACCAGCCGCACCGGGCCGGCCAGCGTCCACGAAGCGGCGCGGTCGGCGGTGCCGTCGCTGCTGCCATCGTCCACCAGCACGATCTCCCATTGCGGCGACAGCTGGCCCAGCGCGGCCATCAGGCGGGGCAGCAGCTCGGCCAGGTTCTCGGCCTCGTTGTGGCAGGGCACCACGCAGGACACCGAAGGCACCGCGGGACGTGATCGGCCCAGTTGCGGCGCCATGCGTTCGGCCGGGGCGACGGGCGGGTTGCCCGGTCGGGCGGGGGCCGCCGACGCATCCAGGCCGGGGGCGGTGAGAACGTGCAGCAGAGGCTCCATGGTGGCCTCCTCCGGGGCGAGCTGATCCAGCCGGACAGTGTGCGCAGGGCAGCTTAGGCCTGGCTTAAGCCCGCCGCGACGGTCGCCAGCGGGTCATCAGCACGCGTGGCATAATTGCAACTCCCAAAGGACTTGCCGGCCCGGCCGGTGATTTCTTGTCAGTCAGTCCGCCAGCCGCCACCTCTTGTCACCCGCGGTGCCCTGGAAATCGCCCGCTTCGGCCTCACGGCTCTGATCCGGCCCCCCGTTCCTCCTCGCCCCCTTACAAGCACATGGCCAAAGACGCAGTTAAGACCACCATCGACGCCAACGGGCTGCGTTATCGCAGCAAGGCATCGGGCTCGCCGTTCGCCTCCACCGGCGTTTTCAGCGCGGCCACGATGTCGTGTTTCCTGTGCGGCAAGCACCGCACCCGCTCTTCGCTGAAGTCGCGCCGCTTCCTCGGCAAGACCCAGTTCGTCTGCGCGCCTTCGTGCAAGGAAGCCGAGGCGGGCATCGCCCCCAACGCCGCGGCCACCACCGCCGCGCCGGCAGCCACGCCGGCCGACACCACCACGCCCGAGACCGGCAACAACAACGGCTGACCGCCCGCGGCGCTTGCGCCGCCTGCAGCCGACCGACGCCGCCCGCGCCCCAGCGCCGGCGGCGTCGTCGTTTCCGGGCCTGTTGTTGTCGGTTCTGGCCTGGCTCAGCGTGCCCGCGTCTTCTTGGCTGCGGCCGGTGCCGCGGCAGCGCTTTGCTTCAGCGCATCCGACATGCCGATCAGCACGCCGCTGACCATGGCCGCATAGTTCTGCGCAAAGGCCTGCGCGGCCTTGACGCTGGCGGCGCGGCTGTCGCGCATCGCGGTCTGCATCTGCTCGGTCAGGCCCTGCAGCGTTTGCGCCGCCTGCGTGCCGGTGTGGGTGCCGCCCGCCTGCAGCTTGCCCAGCACCTGCGCCCAGGGCGCGGCCATCTGCTCGCTGGCGCCGTCCACCGACTTGGCGATGGCCTTGAACATCGTGTCCTCGAGCTTCTCCAGCGTCTCGACGGCCTTTTTCATGCTGCTGTCCTGCAGCGAGACGCCCTGGTCGATGAACTGCTGCATGGCCACGCGGTTGGCGTCCACGGCCTTGAGCAGCGCATCGTCCATGCCGCTGACAGCCTGCGACAGCAGCTGCTCCACGTCCACCTCGGGCATGGCATTGCGGGCAGCGCCGGCACTGACCGCCTGGGCAACGCCCTTGAGCGTGGCGCGGATGTTCTGCAGCGTGAGTTCACGGCCCTGCAAGGCCTTGAGCGTGGCGTCGTACACCGCCTTGCGGGCCTGCTCGCCCTGCTGGGCGCCGGCATCGGCAAGGGTCTGGATCAGGGCTTCCTGGTCGAACGGCATCTTGGCCATGTGTTTGTCTCCTGCGGCTGAGGTGGGGATCGGTACGCCCCCACGTTATGCCGGCCCCGCATGGGCCAGCCTCAGCGAAAACCCTTCAATCGGCCACCGCTTGTTGCACCGCCTCGCCGATCACCACCGCCGAGGTGAGCCCCGGCGATTCGATGCCGAAGAGGTTCACCAGCCCCGGCACGCCATGCTGCGCCGGGCCCTGCAGCATGAAGTCGTGGGCCGGCTCGCCAGCAGCCTGGATCTTGGGCCGCACGCCGCTGTAGGCCGGCTGCAGCGCGCCGTCGGGCAGGGCCGGCCAGTAGCGGCGGATCTCGGCATAAAAGCCGTCGCTGCGGCGGGGGTCGACGCGGTAGTCGATCGGCGCATCGTCGGGCAGCCATTCGGTGTCGGGGCCGAAGCGGGCCTGTCCGCCCAGGTCCAGCGTCAGGTGCACGCCCAGGCCGGCGGCTTCGGGCACCGGGTAGATCAGGCGCGAGAACGGCGCCGCGCCGGCCAGCGAGAAGTAGCTGCCCTTGCAGTAATGGGCCGGCGGCAACCGAGCCGGGTCCAGCCCCTCGATGCGCGCGGCCACCGCAGGTGCGGCCAGGCCGGCGCTGTTGACCACCACACGGGCCCGCAAGCGCATCGGCTGCTCGCCGCCCACGTCCAGCTCGATGCCTTGCGGCGTGATGCGGCCAGCGAGCACCGGGCTGTGGAAGGCCAGCATCGCGCCATGGTCCTCGGCCTCGCCGCGCAGGGCCAGCATCAAGCCATGGCTGTCGACGATGCCGGTGGACGGTGAATGCAAGGCGGCCGTGGCCTGCAGCGCCGGCTCCATCGCGCGGGCGGCCGCGCCGCTGACCAGCACGGCATCGTCCACGCCATTGGCCTGGGCCTGGCTCAGCAGCTTGTGCAGGTAGTCTTCCTGCCCGGGCTGGGTGGCCACCACCAGCTTGCCGCAGCGGCGGTGGGCAATGCCACGCTCGGCACAGTAGGCGTAGAGCCGCTCGCGCCCTTGCACACACCACTGCGCCTTGAGCGAGCCCGGCGGGTAGTACAGCCCGGCATGGATCACTTCGCTGTTGCGGGCGCTGGTGACGGTGCCGATGGCGTCCAGTGCTTCCAGCACCACTACTTCATGCCCCGCGCGGGCCAGTGCGCGCGCGGCCGCCAGGCCCACCACGCCGGCGCCGATGACCACGGCGCCTACCTGTTCGATGTCATTCATCGCCACATCATCGGGCAAGCCGGCAATAGCCAGCCCACTGTGAGTCAGGCTGCGGCGCGAGCCGCACCGCCCAGGCCCAGGTAGGCCTCGACGATGCGCGGGTCGTGGGCCAGCGTGCGGGCCTCGCCTTCGATGGCCACGGCGCCCATCTCCAGCACATAGGCACGATCGGCCACCTGCAGCGCGGCGCGGGCGTTCTGCTCCACCAGCAGCACCGAGACGCCCAGGGTGCGCAGCCGCGCCACCACCAGCAGCACCTCGCGCACGATCAGCGGCGCCAGGCCCAGCGAAGGCTCGTCCAGCATCAGCAGCTTGGGCCGGGCCATCAGCGCGCGGCCGATGGCCAGCATCTGCCGCTCACCGCCCGACAGCGTGGCCGCCAGCTGGGCGCGGCGTTCCTTCAGCCGCGGGAAGATCTCGAACACCTCCTGCATGCGTGCGGCCTGGTCGCGCTGGCCGCGGCGCCACTGGGCAAAGCCACCCAGCAGCAGGTTGTCTTCCACGCTCATCTCGCCGAACAGCTCGCGCTTTTCGGGCACCAGGCCCACGCCGCGGGCCACCATGGCTTCCACCGTGGGGCGCTGGATGGGCTGGCCGTTGAACTGCAGCTGCCCTTGCGAAGGCAGCAGGCCCATGGCCGCGCTGAGCAGCGTGGTCTTGCCCGCGCCGTTGGGGCCGATGACGGTGACGATCTCGCCTTCGCGCACGTCCAGGTTGACCTGGTGCAGCGCCTCCACGGGGCCGTAGGAGACGCAGAAGTCGCGCAGTTTCAGCAAGGGTTCGCTCATGCCGCCGCCTTCTCGGCCAGCGCAGCGCCGGCCAGGTCGTCGGCGCCGCCCAGGTAGGCCTCCAGCACCTTGGGGTCGCGCTGCACCTGCGCGGGCGTGCCATGGGAGATCACCTGCCCGAAGTCGAGCACGGTGATGCGGTCGGCCAGGTTCATCACGAACTCCATGTCATGTTCGACGATCAGGATGCACAGCCCTTCCTGCCGCAGCTGCGACAGCAGTTCGGCCAGCTGGTGCTTTTCCTTGTGGCGCAGCCCGGCGGCGGGCTCGTCCAGCAGCAGCACGCAGGGCGCGCCGGCCAGCGCGCGGGCGATCTCGACGATGCGCTGCGCGCCCAGCGGCAGCGAGCCGGCGGCGTCGTTCATGTAGGCGCCCAGGCCGCAACGCTCGATCTGGCGGCGCGCCTCGGCCAGCAGCGCGGCTTCTTCGGCGCGGTCCAGCCGCAGCATGGCCGCGAACCAGCCCTTGCGGCCCCGGCGGTGGGCGCCCAGGGCCACGTTGTCCAGCACGCTGCGTTCCTTCAGCAGGCGCACATGCTGGAAGGTGCGGCCCATGCCACGGGCGGCGAAGGCGCGCGAAGGCTGGCCCACCATCGGCATGTCCATCAGCCGCACCTCGCCTTCGGTGGGATCGTCCACGCCCGAGATCATGTTGAAGAAGGTGCTCTTGCCCGCGCCGTTGGGGCCGATGAGCGCATGCACCTCGCCCGCGCGCACGTCCAGCGCCACCTTGTGGTTGGCCACCAGCCCGCCGAAGCGCTTGGTGACTTCACGCGCGGCCAGCAGCGTCGTGCCGCGCGGCGGCAACGCGGGCTGCGGCAGCGCCGCGGCATCTGGGCCGGTGACCGCGGCCGGTTGCGCCTTCAAACCTGGCAGCAGCCGCGCCGCGAGCGACGACAGCGTGGGCCACAGGCCGTCGGCATAACGCTGCAGCACCAGCAGCATCAGCAGGCCGAACACCACCACCTCGAACTGGCCGCTGGCGCCCAGCAGGCGGGGCAGCCAGTCCTGCAGCTGTTCCTTCATCAGCGTGATGAGGGCCGCGCCCAGCACCGCGCCCCACAGGTGGCCGGCGCCGCCGACCACGGCCATGAACAGGTACTCGATGCCGATGTGGAGGTTGAACGGCGTGGGATTGATGAAGCGCTGCTGGTGCGCATACAGCCAGCCCGACAGCGCCGCCAGCAGCGCCGCCAGCACGAACACCTGCAGGCGGTAGCGGCCGGTGTCGATGCCCATCGACTCGGCCATCACCCGGCCGCTCTTGAGCGAGCGGATGGCGCGGCCCTCACGGCTGTCCAGCAGGTTGGACAGCGCCCACAGCGCCAGCAGCACCACGGCCCAGATGAGCACGCCCAGCGGGCGGGGCGTGACCAGCGACAGCGAGCCCAGCTCGATCGGCGGGATGCCGCCCATGCCGGTGTGGCCGCCCAGGAACTCGAGGTTGCCGAACAGGAAGTACAGGCTCAGGCCCCAGGCGATGGTGCCCAGCGGCAGGTAGTGGCCCGACAGGCGCAGCGTGACCGCGCCCAGCACCCAGGCCACGCCGCCGGCCACGGCCAGGCCCAGCAGCAGGCCCAGCCAGGGCAGCAGCGGCGAGCCGGCCAGGCCCAGCAGCTGCGCGCCGGCCGTGCCCAGCCAGCCGGTGGCATAAGCCGCCAGGCCCACGAAGGCAGCCTGGCCAAAGGAGGTCATGCCGGCCACACCGGTCATCATCACCAGGCCGATGGCCACCAGTGCATAGAGGCCGATGTTGTTGACCAGGGTGACCTGGAACTCGGGCAGCAGTGCCAGCCCCAGCGCCAGCAGCCCCACGAACACGAGCGGCAACAGGCGACGCATCACTCGTCCTCCTCGACATGGCGCGTGCGCAGCGAACGCCACCACAGCACCGGAATGATCAGCGTGAAGACGATGACCTCCTTGAAAGCACTCGCCCAGAACGACGAGAAGGCCTCCAGCAAGCCCACCAGCAGTGCCCCCACCACCGCCAGCGGATAGCTGGCCAGCGCGCCGATGATGGCGGCCACGAAGCCCTTGAGGCCGATCAAGAAGCCGGTGTCGTAGTACACGGTGGTGATCGGCGCGATGAGCAGGCCCGAGATGGCGCCGATGAGCGCCGCCAGCGCGAAGCTGAAGTCGCCCGCCAGCTCGGTGGGAATGCCCATCAGCCGCGCGCCGGTGCGATTGATGGCGGTGGCACGCAGCGCCTTGCCGACGATGCTGCGCTCGAAGAACAGGTACATGCCCAGCATCAGCAGCGCGGCCACGCCCACCACCACCAGCGACTGGCCGGTGAGCGGAATGCCGCCGAGGTCCAAGCGCAGCTCGGAGAAGGCCGGCGTGCGTGAACCTTCAGCGCCGAAGAACAGCAGGCCCAGGCCCACCAGCACACCGTGCAGCGCCACCGAGACGATGAGCAGCATCAGCACCGTGGCATTGGCCAGCGGCCGGTAGGCGGTGCGGTACAGCAAGGGGCCCAGCGGCGTGACGATGAGCAGCGTGAGCACGGTTTGCGCAGCCAGGCCCGTGGGCCGGGCCAGCAGCGACCACACCGCGGCGATGCCGGGCAGCACCACCGCCCACAGCAGCGTGCTGCCCCACTCCACCGGCCGGCCGCGGGCGGCGCGCCAGCCTTCCATGGCCAGCATCGCCAGCCCCAGGCCGACGCCCAGCCACAGCGTGGGCGGTGTCTTGCCCAGCTGCAGCGCGGCCATCGACAGCGCACCAAAGGCCACCAGCTCGCCCTGAGGGATGAAGATCACGCGGGTGACCGAAAACACGAGCACCAGCGTCAAGGCCAACAACCCGTAGATGGCACCGTTGACGATGCCGTCCTGGCCCAGCATCAGGGCAATCTGGAAGTCCATGGGTCAGATCACTCGCTCAAGAACTTCCACGTGCCGTTGCTGATCGTGACCATCACACGGCCACGCTGGTCCAGGCCCGCATGGTCGGTGGGCGACATGTTGAACACGCCGTGGGCGCCGGGCAGGTCCTTCACCTGTTCCAGCGCGTCGCGCAGCGCGGCGCGGAAGGCCGGCGTGCCGGGTTGGGCCTTCTTCAGCGCCTCGGTGGCGGCGGCCTGCATCAGCAGGCCGGCGTCCCAGGCGTGGCCGCCGAAGGTGGACACCGAGCCCTTGCCGAACTTGGCCTCGTAGGCGGTGACGTAGTCGGTGGCGCTCTTCTTGACCGGGTGGCCGGCCGGCAGCTGCGAAGCCACCAGCATCGGGCCGGCGGGCAGCAGCGTGCCTTCCACGTCCTTGCCGCCCACGCGCAGGAAGTCGTTGTTGGCCACGCCATGGGTCTGGTAGATCTTGCCGGCGAAGCCGCGCTCCTTCAGTGCCTTCTGCGGCAGCGCGGCGGGCGTGCCCGAGCCGGCGATCAGGATGGCGTCAGGACGCGCCGACACCAGCTTGAGCACCTGGCCGGTGACCGAGGTGTCGCTGCGGTTGTAGCGCTCGGTGGCCACCAGGTTCAGCTGCTTGATGCCCGCGGCCTTCTGGAACTCCTGCAACCAGCCTTCGCCGTAGGCATCGGCAAAGCCGATGAAGCCGACCGACTTCACGCCGTTGGCCGCCATGTGCTGGGCGATGGCCACGGCCATCATGATGTCGTTCTGCGGGGTCTTGAACACCCACTTGCGCTTGGGGTCGCTCAGCGGCTCGACGATGCGGGCCGAGGCCGCCATCGAGATCATCGGCGTGCTGCTCTCGGCGGCCACGTCGATCATCGCCAGCGAGTTGGGCGTGACGGTGGAGCCCAGCAGCACGTCCACCTTGTGCTCGGTGATCAGCTTGCGCGCATTGGTCACGGCGGTGGTGGTGTCCGAGGCATCGTCCAGCACGATGTAGGTCACCTTCTGGTTGCCGATCTGCTTGGGCATCAGCTCGATGGTGTTCTTCTCGGGGATGCCCAGCGAAGCGGCCGGCCCGGTGGCCGAGACGGTGACGCCGACGGTGATGTCGGCCTGCGCGGCCAGGCCGGCCAGGGCCAGCGCGCCGGCCACGAGCGTGTGCTTGAAATACTTCATCGTGCTGTCTCCTTGGGATGGATGGTGGAACGCGGAACACGTGGCGCTGGCTGCGGTGCATGGACCGCATGCAGGCCACCGAAGAACAGGTCGGCCACCAGCGGGGCCATGGCCTCGTGGTTGAGCACGCCGTCGGGCTTGAGCCAGGTGAACATCCAGTTGATCATGCCGAACAGCAGCATGGTCAGCGGCTTGTCCAGCTGCTGTTGGGCCAGGGCCGGCCGCACCTCCACCAGCGTGCGGGCAAAGGCCTGCACCACGCGGCGCTGGCCGTCCAGCACCTGCTGGTGCGCCTCGGGGTCGAGGAACTTCACGTCCTCGGTCAGCACCCGGTGCTGGTTCTGGGCGCTGGCGTACTCCTGCACGAAGCGGCTGATCAGCAGGCGCAGCCGCTGCTCGGCCGGCAGCGCCATCGCGCCCACCTCGGCCACCAGCGCCTCCAGCCGGCCGACGTGGCCCTGCGCGATCTGCGCCAGCAGCTCGGACTTGTCGCGCATGTAGTGGTACAGCGTGGCCTTGGACACGCCGCAGGCCGCAGCCACCTGGTTCATGCTGGTGCCCGGGTAGCCCTGGTGCGCGAACAAGGCCGCCGCCTGCGCCAGGATGTGCTCGCGCTGGTCGTCGTAGGTGGCGGCTCGGGTGCGGGCCATCGGTCAGCGCGCGCGGCGGTCGATCACGCGGCGGGCCTTGCCCACCAGCGTGCGTTCGATGCTGCCCGGCAGCCCGACGTTGACACGGGTGCTGACGCCGATCAGCGTCTTGATGCGCTGCTGCAGCTGGCGGGCCACGGTCTGGCAGTTGGCCTCCGAGGCATCGGCCTCGGGCAGCATCTCGCAGCGCACTTCCACTTCGTCGAGCGTGCCTTCGCGGGTGATCACCAGCTGGTACTGGCCGCCCAGCTGGCCATGGGCCAGCACCAGTTCTTCCACCTGGGTGGGGAACAGGTTGACGCCGCGGATGATCAGCATGTCGTCGCTGCGGCCGACGATCTTGCCCATGCGGCGCATGCTGCGCGCGGTAGGCGGCAGCAGCCGCGTCAGGTCGCGGGTGCGGTAGCGGATGACGGGCAGCGCTTCCTTGCTGAGGGTAGTGAACACCAGCTCGCCCTCGCTGCCGTCGGGCAGCACTTCGCCGGTCTCCGGGTCGATGATCTCGGGGTAGAAGTGGTCTTCCCAGATCACCGGGCCGTCCTGCGTTTCCACGCATTCGCTGGCCACGCCGGGGCCCATGACTTCGGACAGGCCGTAGATGTCCACCGCCGCCAGGCCGGCGCTGGTCTCGATGTCGCGGCGCATCGCTTCGGTCCAGGGCTCGGCACCGAAGATGCCCACCTTCAGCGAGCTGGCCGCCGGGTCCAGGCCCTGGCGCTTCATCTCTTCCACGATCACCTGCATGTAGCTGGGCGTGACCATGATGATGTCGGGTTGGAAGTCGGTGATCAGCTGCACCTGCTTCTCGGTCTGGCCACCGCTCATCGGCACCACGGTGCAACCGAGCCGCTCGGCACCGTAATGCGCGCCCAGCCCGCCGGTGAACAGGCCGTAGCCATAGGCGATGTGCACCATGTCGCCAGCCCGGCCACCGGCCGCGCGGATGCTGCGGGCCACCAGGTCGGCCCAGGTGTCGATGTCGCGCTGGGTGTAGCCCACCACGGTGGGTTTGCCCGTGGTGCCGGACGAGGCATGCACCCGCACCACCTGCTCACGCGGCACCGCGAACATGCCGAAGGGGTAGTGGTCGCGCAGGTCCTTCTTGGTGGTGAAGGGGAACTTGGCCAGGTCGGCCAGCGTGCGGCAGTCGGACGGGTGCACACCCTTGGCATCGAAAGCCGCCTTGTAGTGCGGCACATGGTCGTAGGCATGCTGCAGCGTGGCCTTCAGCCGCTGCACTTGCAGCGACTGCAGTTCGTCGGCGCTGGCGGTTTCGATCGGCTCCAGGTCACCGGGGGCGGGCTTCATCACGGGCATGCTTGAACTCCTGGGCCGCGCCGCGGCGGCCGACTGTGCGCAAAGAAACGGGAAGACGGGCCTCAGCCGGCCACGGCCGGCTTGCCGCGCACGGTGTACGAGCGGCCACGGAACAGGGCCAGACGCTCGCCGCGCTGGTTGCTCAACTCCACGTCGTACACGCCGGTGCGGCCGGCCTTGGCCTGTTCGGTGCAGCGGGCGGTGAGCACGTCGCCCAGGCGCGCCGGTGCCACGATGTCGATGGCAAAGCCCGAGGCCACCGTGAGTTCGTTGTAGGCGTTGCAGGCGAAAGCAAAGGCTGAATCGCACAGCGTGGTCATCAGCCCGCCATGGCAGATGTCGTGG
Source organism: uncultured Aquincola sp. (assembly GCF_964001545.1). Lineage (NCBI taxonomy): Bacteria > Pseudomonadati > Pseudomonadota > Betaproteobacteria > Burkholderiales > Sphaerotilaceae > Aquincola > uncultured Aquincola sp. The sequence goes on along the minus strand of NZ_CAXFDV010000693.1, from coordinate 494 downwards.
CCGTTCAACATGTCGTCGCGCACCGTCATCGTGACCGTGGCGGTGCCCGGGCCGATCGCGGTAACCTCCATGCCCAGCGCACGAGAGGCCCGGTCGTTGCGCAGCATCCCGTCACGCACGAATTCGGCCGTCTGTTGCGCGTTGCGCTCGGCGGCCGACGATGAAGGGAACGTAGTTGCTGGGGCCATGGGCTTGAATTGATATACCGACCGGTCGGTGAATTTTAGGGAGGGGTGGTGCCGCACGGAAGCCCGATTCCCTGCGGACAAACCCGAGGCGGCGGGCCACGGTCCGTCATATGCATGACGCAATCTCGCCCCCCTGCCGCGACACTGCGGCGCTGCGACGCCTGTGAGGAGAACCTGCTTGAAGACGCATGCCATGGATGCAAGCACGCTGGCCGACGTGGCCGAGGCGCTGCCCCCGCCCGCCATTGCCGATGTCGATGCCGATGAAGACCACCCCGAGCTGCCCTGGCGCGCGCGCGGCCGCCT
>NZ_CAXFDV010000692.1:0-1597 GCF_964001545.1 uncultured Aquincola sp. | reverse complement strand
GCGCCGTGAGTGGCGGCTGCTGGCCTTGCTGGCCGCGCGCGGGCCGCTGGCGCCGTCGGCGCTGGCGGAAGAAGCCGCCCTGGACCGGGCGCGCACCTCGCGCGCCATCGGCTCGCTGGTGACCAAGCGGCTGGTCATGCGTCAGGCCCGGCCCGGTGATGCCCGCCGCGCGGTGGTGAGCCTGACCGTCAGCGGGCATGCGCTGTACGACGAGCTGTTTCCGCAGGTCGCCGGCATCCACTGCGAGCTGCTGTCGGTGCTGGAGCCGCCGCTGCGCGCCGCGCTGGACGAGGCGCTGACGCGGCTGACGCTGCATGCGGCCGAGGTCAACCGCACCACCGCCGCCGACGTGCGCATCGACCGCCACAAGGGCGGCAGCCGCCGCCATCGGCCACAGCCTGGCTGAGCCCGCTGCCTACCGGGGCCGGGCCAGCGCCTTGACGGTCGCGCCGCGCACCTCGAAGTGCACCTGCTGCAGCAGCCGGCCATCGGCGGTGCGCAGCGCCAGCACGTGGCGGCCGGGCCAGGGCGACCACAGCAGCCGCCGGCCGCTGCCCAGGCGCTTGCCGTCCAGGTGCCACACGCCATCGGCGCCTTCGAACACCAGGCGCTGGGCCTGCGGCGGCATGTCGGGGTCGAGCGCAAACAGGCTGCCGTCGCGCGGCTGCACGATGCCGAAGGGCGCGGCCTGCAGGCTGCGCGGCTGGAACACCGCCTGCTCGGTGCCGGCGACGAACCACTCGGGCCGGTCGGGCTCGGCCACGCCTTCGAAGTGCACGGCCTGCCGCAGCACGCCGGTTGGCGGCGCGGGCATCGGCAGCGGTGGCGCCTCGGCCATCAGCTGCTGCACCAGCTGCCGCCACACCGGCGCCGCGCCGCTGGTGCCGCTGACATGGTGCATCGGCTCACCCGCCGCATTGCCCACCCACACCGCCACGGTGTGGCGGGCGGTGAAGCCCACGCACCAGTTGTCGCGCATGTCCTTGCTGGTGCCGGTCTTGGCCGCCGCAAAGCCACGGGTCACCAGCGGGCTGTCGAGGCCGAAGGTCAGCGCGCGGGCGTTGTTGTCGGCCAGGATGTCGGTCACCAGCCAGGCGGCGCGGGCGTCCATCACCCGGCGTGGCGCTGCGGTGGCGCCCGGCTGCCAGCGGGCGGGTGAGGCCAGGCCGCCGTTGGCGAGTGTGCGATAGGCATTGGCCAGCGCCAGCAGCGTGACGTCGGCACTGCCCAGCACCAGCGCATGGCCGTGGTAGCCGGCGGTGTGGTCGATCTGCAGGCCCAGTGCATTCAGGCGCTCGAACACCGCATCGGGCCCCAGCATCGCGCCCACGCGCACCGTGGGCACGTTGAGGCTGGCGCCCAGCGCCGTGCGGGCCGACACCCAGCCCTTGAAGCGGCGGTCGTAGTTCTGCGGCTGGTAGAGGCCGCCGATGCCATCGACGCCGGTGGCCAGTTCGGTGGGGGTGTCGTCCAGCAGGCTGGCGGGCGTGAGCAGGCGCCGCTCGAAGGCCAGCCCGTACACGAAGGGCTTGAGCGTGGAGCCCGGCTGGCGGCGCGCCAGCACCGCGTCCACCTCATGCGCCGACGACAGCGCGGC
>NZ_CAXFDV010000691.1:0-2139 GCF_964001545.1 uncultured Aquincola sp. | reverse complement strand
GGCGCTGTTCCTGGGTGAACGCATCCTGGAGCCCAAGTACGCGCTGGCCCTGGTGCTCACCTGTCTAGGCATCTGGCTGGTGACGCAGCAGGGCGCGGCTCGCAGCCGCGCCTGCACTCAAGTCCCGCAGAAAGTCTGATAGCAGGCCGTCACGGCCGCCGGCGCCGGCTGGCCGTAAGGCAGCAGCTCGGGCGTTTCGCTGAAGGGCTGCTGCAGCGCGGCCAGCAGGCGCTGGAAGGGCTGCAGGTCGTCGTCCATGGTGGCGGCGGTCAGCGCCTCTTCCACCCGGTGGTTGCGCGGAATGACGAAGGGGCTGGCGCGGCGCATCGCGGCGGCGCGCTGGGTGGTGGCCTCGCTCACCACGCCGTCTTGCGCCAACGGCAGGTCGGCGCGCTGGCGCCAGCGTTGCAGCCAGGCCTGCAGCGGCGCCGCATCGGTGAACAAGGCCAGCAGCGCCTGCTCTCGGCCCTCGGCCGCATCGGCCAGGCGGCGCCAGCCGAGGGTGAAGTCCACCGCCTGCGCTTCCAGCAGCGCCAGCCAGTCGGCGGCCAGCTGTCGGTCCTGGGCATCGTCGCCGCTGCCGGCCACCAGGCCCAGCTTGGCGCGCTGGCCGTCCAGCAGCGCGGCTTCGTACAACGCCGGAAAGCCGTCGATCACGGCCATGGCCTGCTCCACCGCGCGCTGGGTGTCGGCCTCTTCTTCGCTGCCAGCGATCAGCGGCAGCAGGGTTTCGGCAAAGCGGGCCAGGTTCCAGCGCGCGATGTGCGGCTGGTTGGCATAGGCATAACGGCCGCCGTGGTCGATGCTGCTGAACACCGCCGCGGGGTTGTAGGCCTCCATGAACGCGCAGGGGCCGTAGTCGATGGTTTCGCCCGACAAGGCCATGTTGTCGGTGTTCATCACGCCGTGGATGAAGCCCACGTTCATCCACTGCGCGATCAGCCGCGCCTGCCGCTGCGCCACCGCCTGCAGCAGCGCCAGCGGTGCATCGGGCCGGCCGGCCAGGGCGGGGTCGTGGCGGTGGATGGTGTAGTCGGTGAGCTGGCGCAACCGGGCCAGATCGCCGCGCGCCGCATAGAACTGGAAGGTGCCCACCCGCAGGTGGCTGGCGGCCACGCGGGTGAGCACGGCGCCGGGCAGCGGCAGCTCGCGCATCACCCGCTCGCCGGTGGCCACCACGGCCAGCGCACGGGTGGTCGGGATGCCCAGCGCATGCATGGCTTCGCCGATCAGCACTTCACGCAGCATCGGGCCCACCGCGGCCTTGCCGTCGCCGCCGCGCGAAAACGGCGTGCGGCCCGAGCCCTTGAAGGCGATGTCGCGGCGCCGGCCCGAGGTGTCCATCACCTCGCCCAGCAGCAGTGCGCGGCCATCGCCCAGCTGGGGCGAAAAGCCGCCGAACTGGTGGCCGGCATACGCCTGGGCGATGGGCTCGGCGCCTTCGGGCAGCTGGTTGCCCGCCCAGGTGGCGGCGGCCTGCGGGCCTTGCAGCAGCGCCGGGTCCAGGCCCAGCTCGGCGGCCAGCGCCGTGTTGGCATACAGCAGGCGCGGCGCGGGCGCGGTGGCCGGCTTCCAGGGCACGTGAAAGCCCTCCAGCTGGCGGGCGTAGGTGTTGTCGAAGGCGATGGCGGTCATGGCGGGCAATGTTGGCAGACGGTGGCAGTCTGCCGGCAAACCGGAGACCGTGCCGCGAGACGGGCTGCCGGCATTGCGCAGCGGTCAGGCTTCGTCGATGGTCGGCATGCCGGCGATGCGCGCCGAAATCGCCTGCACCGCGGCCAGCAGCGGCCGTACGTAGCTGGCCTGCACATCGGCCGGCTGGCGGTAGCGCAGCGTGCTCACGCTCACCGCGGCCACCGGCTCGCCGCTGCCGTTGCGGATCACGGCGCCATAGCAGGTGATGCCGGCTTCGTTCTCTTCGTCGTCCACCGACCAGCCCTGGGCCTGCACCCGCTGCAATTGGCGGCGCAGCGCCTCGGGCCGCACCACGGTGTGCTCGGTGTGGCGGGTGAGCTCCAGCGTGGGCAGCAGCGCCTGGCGCCGCGTGTCGTCCAGCGCCGCCAGGTAGGCCTTGCCCACCGCGGTGGAATGCATCGGCATGCTGCTGCCCACGCGCGAGGCCATGCGCACCGCGCTGGG
>NZ_CAXFDV010000690.1:0-7258 GCF_964001545.1 uncultured Aquincola sp. | reverse complement strand
GTGCCCGCGATGGGCCTGCACGACGATTTCTTCGACCTGGGCGGTGATTCGGTGGTGGGCATCCAGCTGGTGTCGCGTGCCCGCCGCGCCGGCTGGCCGCTGACGGCCCGGCAGGTGTTTGAGCTGCGCACCGTGGCCGCGATGGCTGCTGCCGCCCAGGCCGCCGCCGACGGCGCGGCGCGTGCGGCCGCCACGGTCACGGTCACGGCCACGCTGGAAGCGGTCAGCCCCGCGACGGGCGACACGCCCCTACGACCGCCCGGCCCCACGCCCGATCCTTCCAACGTGGCCGATGCGGTGGCCTTGTCGCCCATCCAGCATTGGTTTTTCGGCCTGCCGCTGCAGCAGCCCGGCCACTGGAACCTGGGCCTGGTGGTGGCCACACCGGCCGACCTGGACCCGGCGCTGCTGCGCAGCGCCCTGCAAGCCGTGGTGGCGCAGCACCCGGTGCTGCAGCAGCGCTTCGTGCAGGGCGAAGCGGGCTGGCAGGCACGGCAGGGCCCGCCGGCGGCGGTGGACTTCGAGTCGGTGGACCTGTCGGCAGAGGCCGACGAGGCGGCGCTGCAGGCCGCCTGGCACGCCCTGGCCGTGCGGGCGCAACGCCCCTTCGATCTGGCGGCCGGGGGGCTGTTGCGCGCGGTGCATGCGCAGGCCGGCGCGCGGCCGGGGCGGCTTTTCCTCGGCCTGCACCACCTGGTGGTCGACCTGATCGCCGCCCGGCTGCTGCTGCAGGCGTTGGACGACGAACTGCAGGCCCGGCTGCAGCCCCCGGCCGCAGGCGCCGTGCCGGCGCGGGCGGCGGTGGCTGGCACGCCCTGGGCCCGCTGGACCGAATGCCTGGTGGCCCATGCCCAGAGCGCCGGCTGCCGGGCCGCGGCTGCCCATTGGTCGCGGCAGGGCGCGCAGGCCTTCACGCCCTTGCCGCGCGAGCTGGCCGGCGGCGCCAACACCCACGACAGCAGCGCACAGCTGTGGCTGCAGCTGAATGCGCCGCGCACCGCGCAGTTGCTGGCGCGCAGCGGCGGCGGCACCGGCCTGGCCGGTGCGCTGCTGGCCGCGCTGGCGCAGGCCGTGTGCGGCTGGAGCGGCCAGCCGCACCTGTGGGTGGAGGTGGAGGGCCATGGCCGCACCGCGGTGGCCGACGAGCTCGATGTCTCGCGCAGCATCGGCTGGTTCACCGCCCCCTTCCCGGTGTGCGTGGCCGCTGGCCCCGACCCGCTGCACGCCGCGCAGGCGGCCGCGCGCGCCCTGCGTGAAGCGCCGCTGGGCGGCATGAGCTTCGGCCTGCTGCGCCACCTGCATGCCGACCCCAACCTGCGCGCCGAGATGGCCGCGCTGCCGGTGCCCGAGGTGGTGTTCCTGTTCGAGGGTGCCGTGCCCTCGGCGGCGGACGAAGACGGCCGCCTGCTGCACCTGCTGGACATCCAGTCCGCCCCCGGCCGGGCAGGCACCGACCCGCGCAGCCATGTGTTCGAGGTGCATGCCCGGCTGGAAGGGGGCTGCCTGCAGCTGGGCTGGGGCTTCAGCCGCCAGCTGCATGCGCAGTCCACGGTGCAGGCGCTGCTGGTGGCGATGGCCGACGCGCTGCAGGCGCCCGCACAGGCGCCCGTGCAAGCCCCGCGGCGCGCGCCGCTGTCCTTCGCGCAGGAGCGCATCTGGTTCCTGCAGCAGCTCGATGCCGAGGCCACCGTCTTCAACAAGCAATGCCTGGTGATGCTGGAAGGCGAGCTGGACCTGCCGGCGCTGCAGGCCGCACTGGACGACCTGCGGGCGCGGCACGACAGCCTGCGCACCCGCTTCGTGCTGGAGGCCGGTACGCCGTACCAGTGCATAGAGCCGCCGGCGCCCGGGCCCCTCGCGCTGCAGGACCTGGCCGGTGCCGACGATCAGGCCGCCCACCGGCTGGCCCGCGAACTGGCGTGCCGGCCCTTCGACCTCGGCCGGGCGCCGCCCTGGGACCTGCGGCTGCTGCGGCTGGCGCCTGACCGCCATGCCCTGCTGCTGACCCTGCACCACATCGTCACCGATGCCTGGTCGCTGCAGGTGCTGGTGGGCGACCTGGCGCGGCTGTATGCGGCGCGGCAGCGGCCGCCCGGCCAGCCGCTGCCGCCGCTGCCGCGGCAGTTCAGCGACTTTGCGCAGGCGCAGCGGCAAGCGCTCAGCGGCGAGCCGCTGCAGGCGCTGCTGGCCCACTGGACGCAGCGGCTGGCGGGGCTGGCGCCGCTGGACCTGCCGGCCGACCGGCCGCGGCCGGCGGTGCAGCGCTTCGACGGTGCCCGCGTGCACTGGCGCTGGCCGGCGCCGCTGACGGCGGCGCTGCGCACACTGGGCCGCAGCGCCGGCTGCTCGCCGTTCATGGTGCTGCTGGCCTTGTACAAGCTGCTGCTGCACCGCTACACCGGCCAGACCGACATCGTGGTCGGATCGCCATCGGCCGACCGGCCCGACGTGGACACCGAGTCGCTGCTGGGTCCGCTGGTCAACAACCTGGTGCTGCGCACCGACCTGCAGGGCGCGCCCGACATGCGCGAGCTGCTGGCCCGCGTGCGCCACACGGTGCTGGAAGCCAACGAACACCGCGACCTGCCGTTCGAGAAGCTGGTGGAAGCGCTGCGGCCCACCCGCGACCGCAGCCGCAGCCCGCTGTTCCAGGTGATGTTCGCGTACATGAACGTGCCGCCCGCCAGCGCCGAGTGGCCCGGCCTGCGCGCCAGCGTGCAGGAGCTGGACGTCGGCGGCGCCGAGTTCGACCTGTCGCTGTATGCCTATGCCCCCGCCGGTGGCGAAGGCGCCGAATGGACCGGCTGGTTCGAGTACAGCACCGCCTTGTTCGACGCCGCCACCATCGAGCGGCTGGCCGGCCACCTGCAGGCGCTGGCCGAGGCCGCCTGCCGCGCGCCCGACCAGCCAGTGACCCAGCTGCCGCTGATGGCCGCGGCCGAGCGGGCGCAGGTGATCGACGGCTTGAACCGCACGGCGGTGGCGCATGCCCACGTGCCATCGCTGCAGGCGCTGGTGGAGCAGCAGGTGGCGCGGCGGCCGGGCCAGGTGGCCGCGGTGTTCGATGACGTGAGCTTCAGCTATGCCGAGCTGGACCGCCGCGCCAACCGGCTGGCGCGGCACCTGCGCACGCTGGGCGTGCAGCCCGACGACCGCGTGGCCGTGTGCATCGACCGGGTCGGCGCGATGCTGGTGGCCCTGCTGGCCACGCTCAAGGCCGGCGCCGCCTATGTGCCGGTGGACCCGGGCTACCCCGACGAACGGGTGCAGCACATGGTGGCCGACAGCGCCGCGGTGGTGGTGCTCACGCAGGCCCGCTGGCGCAGCCGCTTTGCCGCCCAGCCCGGGCGCCGCGTGGTGTGCCTGGACCAGGAGGCGGCGCTGCTGCAGCAGCTGGACGGCACGCCCTTGCCTTCGGTGACGCAGCCCGGGCACCTGGCCTACGTGATCTACACCTCGGGCTCCACCGGGCTGCCCAAGGGCACGCAGATCGAGCATGGCGCCGTGGTCAATTTCCTGCAGGCGATGCAGCGCGCCCCCGGCCTGCAGCCCGACGATGCGCTGCTGGCGGTCACCACCATCTCGTTCGACATCCATGTGCTGGAGCTTTTTTTGCCGCTTTGCTGCGGTGCCCGCGTGGTGGTGGCCTCGCGCGAGCTGGCGGCCGATGGCGCGCGCCTGCGCCAGCGTCTGGAAGCTGGCGACATCACGGCGATGCAGGCCACGCCGGCCACCTGGCGCATGCTGCTGGAAGCCGGCTGGGCCGGCCACCCGCGGCTGAAGCTGCTGTGCGGTGGCGAGGCGCTGGCGTCCGACCTGGCCGCTGCGCTGCTGGCGCGCTGCGACGCACTGTGGAACCTCTACGGCCCCACCGAGGCCACGGTGTGGGCCACGTCCGAGCAGCTGCAGTCGGCCGATGCGCCCATCAGCATCGGCCGCCCGTTCGACAACATGCGCGCCTACGTGCTCGACGCGGAAGGACAGCCGCTGCCGGTGGGTGTGCCCGGCGAGCTGTGCCTGGGCGGTGCCGGCGTGGCGCGCGGCTACCTGAACCGGCCGCAGCTCGATGCCGAGCGCTTCCGGCCCGACCCGTTCCTGGCCGGCGGGCGGCTCTACCGCACCGGCGATCTGGCGCGCTGGCGGCCCGATGGCCGGCTGGACGTGCTGGGCCGCCTGGACCACCAGGTCAAGCTGCGCGGGCACCGGGTCGAGCTGGGCGAGATCGAAGCCGTGCTGGGCCGCCATGCGGCGGTGGCGCAATGCGTGTGCGTGGTGCGTGAAGACCGGCCCGGCGACCAGCGGCTGGTGGCCTACCTGATCGGTCAGGGCGCGGCGGCCGAGCGGCCCGCGCTGCCGGTGCTGCGCCAGTTCGCGGCGGCCCGGCTGCCCGACTACATGCTGCCCTCGGCGCTGGTGTGGCTGGACGCCTATCCGCTGACACCCAACAACAAGGTGGACCGGCGCGCGCTGCCGGCGCCGGCGGCGGCCGTGCCGGCCGCTCCGCCCACCGCGGCCGGGCCGCTGACGCCGGCGCAGGCGTTTTTTGCCGACATCTTCAGCACCGTGCTGGGCCAGCCCGTGGTGCAGGCCTACGACAACTTCTTCGACCTGGGCGGCCACTCGTTGCTGGCCATGAAGGTGGTGGACCTGGCCCAGCAACGCGGTGGCATCCGGCTGCACCCCGGCGAGCTGTTCCAGCAGACGGTGGGCCAGCTGGCCGCCTTGCACGGCGCCCGCCTGGGCGGCGTGTCGCCGGTGGCCGTGCCGGGCACCGAGCGTGTGCTGCCGCGCTTTTTCAGCGGCGCGGCCGGCAGCCTGTACGGTTGCCTGCACCCGCCGCTGCCGGACGCCGGCACCGCGGGGCACTCGCCGGGCGAGGGGCTGGCCGTGCTGCTGTGCCCGCCCATCGGGCCCGACTACGCTCGTTCGCACCGGGCGCTGCGGCAGCTGGCGGCGCAGCTGGCGCGCCGCGGCGCGCATGTGCTGCGCTTCGACTACCACGGCCTGGGCGACTCGGAGGGCGAATCCGAAGCGCTGCGGCTGGACCTGTGCCGACGCGACATCGGCCACGCCATCGACGAACTGCAGCGGCGCTCCGGCCTGCGCACGGTGGCGCTGGCGGGCCTGCGGCTGGGGGCCACGCTGGCCCTGCAGGCGGCCGCCGGCCGCACCGATGTGTCGCGGCTGCTGCTGTGGCACCCGGTGTGGGACGGGCGGCAGCTGCTGACCGAATGGCGGGCCGAGCACCAGGCCTTTCTGCAGGCGCTGGGTTATGGCGGCGCCGGCACCGAAGGGCAGGCGCTGGGCGTGCCGCTGCCCGACGCGCTGGTGGCCGAGCTGCAAGGCTTGGCCGACAGCCTGTCGGCGCGGGCGGCTGGTGCGGGTGGGGCTGCGGCAGCGCACTGGCCGCCGCAGCTGCGCTGCCTGCTGGCCGAAGGTCCGGGCGCCCATGGGCTGCCGCCCGGGCTGGCCGCCGCGGTGCCGCCCGGCCTGGAGCGGCGGACTCTGGCAGCCGGCCTGCCGTGGCAGGCCGATGCGCAGGACAGCCCGGTGCCCGCCGACACCTTGCGCCTGCTGGCCGACTGGCTGGCCGGCGACGTCATCCGCTCGCTGGAAGCCGTCTCATGATCGAAGAACGTGTGCTGATGTTCGGGCCCGGCGCCAGCCAGGTGGGCGTGCTCAATGAGCCCAGCGCCAAGGCCGGCGACGGCCGGCTGGCCGTGATCTTCCTCAATGCCGGCTGGCTGCACCATGTGGGCCCCCACCGGCTGCATGTGCAGCTGGCGCGGGCGCTGTCGCGCCGCGGCCTGGCCAGCCTGCGCATCGACCTGTCGGGCATCGGCGACAGCCCGCCGCGGGCCGACCACCGGTCGATCTACGACCTGGTGCGCCTGGAACCCGGCGAAGCCATGGATGCGCTGGATGCGCAGGGCTTCCAGCGCTATGCGCTGGTGGGCATCTGCTCCGGCGCGTACAGCGCCTTCCACGTGGCCTGCGACGACCGGCGGGTGGTGTCGGCGGTGATGATCAACCCCGAAGACCTGATGCAAGGCGAGGGCGGTGACGCCGCCGACCTGAGCCAGGCCTGGGCCCGCCGCTACTGGACGCGTTCGGTGCTGCGGCCGCGGGCCTGGCTCAACCTGGTGTCGGGCCGCGTCAACTACCAGCGGCTGCTGGACACGCTGGTGCGCCAGCTCAGGCCGTCGCCGGCCGCGGCCGGCGCAGCGGCCGGCGGTGGCCTGCAGGCACTGCGTGCGCGTCTGCTGGCCGCCACCGCGGGCGGCCGGCTGAAGCTGCTGTTCATCAGCTCGGGCGATGACGTCAGCCGCGAATACCTCGACCTGCTGCTGGACGACCCGACCCGCCGCCGGGCCGAAGGCGCCGTCGAGCATGAGGTGCTGGAGCGCTGCGACCACCTGTTCGGCCGCCTGGAAGACCAGCGCCGCCTGCTGGACCTGCTGCTGCCCTGGCTGGCCGGGCCGACACAGGCGCCGCGGCCTCAGGGCCTGTCGAAGCCGATGTCGTCGAAGTACGCGATGCGCTGAACCACCGGCGAGCGGAACTCGTCGTGCGACCAGGCGGGCACGTAGACGCCGAACTTCATGTAGGGCGCCACGAAGTCGTGGTACGTGTTGGGTCCGCCGGCATCGGCCACCAGCAGGCCGTCCTTGCGCACCTGCACCCGACCCTCGCCCTGCCAGGCCCAGCGCACGCGGAACTCCCAGTCCACCCAGCGACCCCGGTCCAACGGCCCCGACCACAGCAGGCGGTTGCCCTCGGGGTGCTCGGGCAGCAAGGCGAACTTGGTGACGCGCTTGCTGTCCCAGAAGTTGTCGACGATCCAGCGATCGCCGATCACCGCCACCCGCAGCGGCATCGAAGGCCCGCCTTCCAGCAGCAGCTTGTCGGACACCGAATGCCACTGCACCAGGTTCACCGGCAGCGGGTCGGTCGCCCAGTCGGCAGGCAGGTAGATGCTGAAGCGGTAGCGGTATTCACCGCCCATGGCCGCGGCCGGCAGGCGCACTTCGGCCCGCTGGTTGCCGCGCACCAGCGGGTCTCCGCGGCGCAGCTCGAAGCGCGCCACGTGGCGGCCCGAGCGTGGCGGCGGCCCGTTGCCGACCACCCGCATCGAGTGTTCGCAGCACAGTTGCTGCCAGCCCAGCCGGCGCCATTGCCGCAGATCGCCGCTTTCGAAATCGTCGGCAAAAGGCAGCAGCTCGTCCTTGGGCAGGCTGTAAATCCAGAAACCCACGCC
>NZ_CAXFDV010000689.1:0-14801 GCF_964001545.1 uncultured Aquincola sp. | reverse complement strand
TACCTCTACGCCATCAGCATCCACAACGTGCCGATGGCCATCGTGCTGTCGCTGCTGATGTGGGGCCTGGTGTACCAGGGCTACAACGCGGTGTACCCCAGCTTCTACCCCGAGCTGTTTCCCACCCGCACCCGGGTGTCGGCCATGGCCATCTCGCAGAACCTGGGCACCGCGGCCACCGCGATGCTGCCGGCGCTGTTTGCCACCGTGGCGCCGCCGGGGGCCACCAACATCCCGTTGATCGTGGGCTCGCTCACGCTGGGCATCTGCGTCATCTCGGCCATCGCCTGCTTCACCGCCCGCGAGACCTACCGCGTGCGCATGCAGGACCTGGGCAACCCCGATGCGGTGCCGGTGCCCGAGGCGGAATACGACGCCGCCCGCCAGGAGGCGCTGGCCCAGCCCAAGCTCAAGACCGCCCACGCCTGACCCCCGCCTGACGTTCCCCAAGGCCACCACCATGATCACCGGCAAGACCCGACTCATCGCGCACTTCGGCTACCCCATCGAGCCGGTCAAGGCGCCCATGATCTACAACCCCTGGTTCGACCGCCGGGGCATCCCCGCGGTGGTCATGCCCATGGGCGTGGCGCCCGAAGACTATGCCGACGCCATCGCCGCGCTGCGCCGGATGACCAACTTCCACGGCGCGCTGGTGACCATGCCGCACAAGGTGGCCACGCTGGACCTGGTGGACGAACTGACCACCACCGCCCGCATCGCCGGTGCGGCCAACGCCATCCAGCGGCGGCCCGACGGCAGCCTGCTGGGCGACCAGTTCGATGGCGCCGGCTTCGTGCGCGGCCTCATCCGCAAGGGCTGGCAGCCGATGGGGCGCCGCGTGCTGGTGGCCGGCGCCGGTGGCGTGGGCTGCGCCATCGCCGCTTCGCTGGCGGCGGCGGGCGTGGCCGAGATGATGCTGTTCGACACCCACGACGCCTCGGCCCAGGCGCTGGCCGGCCGGCTGCGCCAGCACTACCCGGCCTTGCAGGTGCACACAGGCAGCCGCGACCCGGCGGGCTACGATCTCATCGTCAACGCCACCCCGCTGGGCATGAAGCCGGATGATCCGCTGCCGTTCGACGTCTCGCGCATCGCGCCCGGCACCTTTGTGGGCGAGGTGGTGATGACGCAGACCTTCACCCCGCTGCTGCAGGCCGCCCGGGCCCGCGGCTGCCCGGTGCAGGTGGGCACCGACATGCTGTTCGAGATGATCCCGGCCTACCTCGAATTCTTCGGCTTCGGCAGCACCACGGTGGAAGAGCTGGCCGAGACTTCGGCCCTGCAACCCTGACCCCACACCCAACCCCGACCCACATGTCCAACACCTTGAACCGCGAAGACATCGGCGAGCTGCCCAACCCCCTGGGTCTGGCCGGCCTGGAGTTCATCGAATACTCCACCGCCCGCCCGCAGGCCCTGGGCCAGGTGCTGGAGATGGTGGGCTTCTCACCCGTGGCGCGCCACCGCTCGCGCGAGGTCACGCTGTACCGCCAGGGGCCGATGAACGTCATCGTCAACGCACACGACGTGGTGGCGCCCGAAGGCAGCGGCGCTTCGCCCGCGGTCATCGCCGCGCTGGCCTTTCGCGTACGTGATGCCGGCGCCGCCTACCGCCAGGCGCTGGACAACGGCGCCTGGGCCGTGCCGGTGAACGTGGAGCCGATGGAGCTGCACATCCCCGCCATCCACGGCGTGGGCAGCAGCCGCCTCTATTTCATCGACCGCTGGCGCGAGTTCTCGATCTACGACGTGGACTTCGTGCCCATTCCGTCGGTGGAGCGGCATCCGCCTTCGGCCTGCGGCCTCAGCTGGTTCGGCGTGGTGCAGTACATCGGCAACGACCGCACCGAAGACTGGACCGAGTTCTACCGCGTGCTGTTCGGCTTCGAGCCGGTGCCGCCTGAAACCACCTTCGGCATCCTGCCCAAGGGCCGCGTGCTCAAGAGCCCCTGCGGCACCTTCTACTTCCAGCTCATCGAGCCCGAGCCCGGCATCCTGGACGTGGAAGACGACGAGACCCTGGCGCGCGTGGCCTTTGCCACGCCCGACGTGGTGGGCACCGTGGCCCACATGCGCGAGCGCGGCGTCGAGTTCCACGAAACCGAACGGGTGCACACCGATGTGCGGGGCGCGCTGACCAAGGGCCTGCTGCACGGCCTGTCGTTCGAGCTGGTGCACGCGCAAAGGTGACGCGATGAGCCAGACCACGCAAGGCAACTTCGCCGACTTCGGCATCGACACCATCTCGCTGGCCGGCCCGCTGGAGGCCAAGCTCAAGGCCGCGCGCGAAGCCGGCTTCTCGCAGATCATGCTCAGCGCCCGCGACGTGGTGGGCCACCCCGACGGGCTGGACGCCGCCGTGGCCGCGGTGCAGGCCAGCGGCCTGCGGGTCACCGGCTTCCAGGTGCTGCGCGACTTCGAAGGCCTGAGCGGCCACCTGCACGACTACAAGGTGGACGTGGCCAAGTCGATGCTGGACATGTGCCGCCGCCTCGGCGCCAAGGTGCTGCTGGTGTGCTCCACCACCTCGGTGCATGCGCAGGACGACCGCGAGCACATGGCCCGCGACCTGCGCAAGCTGGCGATGCTGGCGGTGCCGCTGGGCATCCGCATCGCGTACGAGGGGCTGTCCTGGGGCCGCCATGTCAACGAGTTTCCGCAGGCCTGGGACGTGGTGGTGCGGGCCGACATGCCCAACCTGGGCATCGGGCTCGACAGCTTCCATGCCTTTGCCACCCAGACGCCGGCCGACGAGCTGGACCTGATCGACCCCTACAAGATCTTCCTGGTGCAGCTGGCCGACTTCATGTGGCAGGAGATCCGTTCGGTGGAAGAGCGCATCACCACCGCGCGGCACTTCCGCGTGTTTCCGGGTGAAGGCGTGCACAGCGCCGAGGTGGCCGACTGGGTGCAGCGGCTGCACCGCCTGGGCTACCGCGGCGACTACAGCTTCGAGGTGTTCAACGACGACTACCAGCAGATGCCGCTGCCCACCGTGGCCGCCCGCGCCCGCCGCAGCGCGCTGTGGCTGGGCGAGACGGTGCTGCGCCGCTCGGTCCCTTTGCCCAACGCCATCAAGCTGAAAAGAGCCTGACCATGTCTTCTCCCTGCATCATCTCCGTCGCCATCACCGGTTCCTTGCCGCGCAAGAAGGACAACCCGGCGGTGCCGGTCACGCCCAGCGAGCAGATCGAGTCCACCCATGCCGCGTACGAGGCCGGGGCCACGCTGGTGCACCTGCATGTGCGCAACGACGACGAGACGCCCAGCTCGGCGCCCGAGCGTTTTGCCGAGGTGCTGGCCGGCATCCGCAAGCATTGCCCACTGATCATCACGCAGGTGTCCACCGGCGGCCGCTCGGGCGCGGGGCGTGAGCGGGGCGGCATGCTGCACCTGCGGCCCGACATGGCCTCGCTGGCCACCGGCTCGGTGAACTTTCCCACCCGCGTGTACGACAACGCGCCCGACCTGGTGGACTGGCTGGCCGCCGAGATGAAGCAGCACGGCATCAAGCCCGAGGTGGAAGCCTTCGACCTGTCGATGATCTTCAAGGCCGCCGAGATGCATGCCGACGGCCGCATCGGCGTCGGACCTCTGCATGTGCAGTTCGTGATGGGCGTGAAGAACGCGATGCCGGTGGACCGCGAGGTCTTCGAGTTCTACGTGAAGACGCTGCACCGCCTGGCCCCCGACGCCACCTGGACCGGCGCCGGCATCGGCCGCCACCAGATCGAGCTGGCCCGCTGGTCGCTGGAGCTGGGCGGCCACTGCCGCACCGGCCTGGAAGACAACGTGCGCCTGGACCGCGACACCCTGGCCCCCTCCAACGCCGCGCTGGTGCGCCAGGTGGCCGAGCTGTGCGAACAGTATGGCCGCCGCGTGGCCACGCCCGAAGAGGCGCGGGCGCTGCTGAAGCTGGGGGCGCCGGGGGCGCAGGCCTGAGCGCCGCGGCCCGAAGCGCCCACGCCCACGGCACGCCGACTTGTGTGCTGAACTCGGCGATGGGCGCCGATGCCGCTTCGCGGCTTTCCTACAACCGCGTCAAGGGCGAGTCGGAAGCGGCGCTGCAGCAGGTCGGCTTCGAGTCATTGACGCTGGTGTAGCGGCTGCTCACCGGATCAAGCCGGCCCATTGGCGTGACTCCCGTTCGATCGTCAGGCGGAGTTCATCGGGCGAACCGCCAATCGGCTCTATCCCCATCGACTGCAACCTGGCCTTGACCATGGTCGTTGCAAGCGCACCGCGTGCCGCTCGCTGCCATCGCACCAGCATGTCGGTGGGCGTTGCCGCGGGCGCCAGCAGCGCGAACCAGGCCATCGCCTCGAAGCCCGGCAGACCGGACTCGGCCAGCGTCGGCAGCTCAGGCGCAATCGGCGTTCGTTGCAGCGATGACACCGCCAGCGCGCGCAAACGGCCTTCGCGAACCAACGGCATGGCGGTTGCGACGTTGGCGAACGAGAAATCGACGCGTCCGGCCACCACGTCCGGCAAGGGGCTCTGGTTGGAAGGCACGTGAATCATGTCGACGCCTGCCATCTTCGCGAGCAGTTCGCCAGCGCGGTGAGAAGACGTGCCAATACCGGCCGAGGCGTAAGTGACCTGGCCGGCGGGTCGCTGGCGCAACCAGGCGAGCCAATCCGCGAAGTTGCGGGCACTGCCATCGCCGCCGACGACGAGCACGTTCGGCGTGGCGACGACCCGCGAGATCGGTGCCAGGTCGCGCTGCGGGTCATAGCGGCGCACGCCGTTCGGGTCGGGCATCACCAGTGCCGCATCGCCCGACAGCACGACGGTGCGGCCATCGGCGGCTGCGTTCACGACATGCGTGACGCCCACAAGCCCCCCGGCGCCGGGGATGTTCTCCACCGCCGCCGGCGTTCCGAGCTCGGCCGACAGGGGTTCGGCGAGCGTCCTGGCCACGATGTCCGGTGCTGAGCCGGCCGCGAAAGGCACAACGATACGCAGCGGCCTGTCCGCCGGCAGCGCGGCCGCGGCACCGGCCCAGACGGCCAGCGCGGTCAGGAGAGCACTCCTTCGATCCATTGTTTGCATGACGCAACTCCTTGGCGTGAGGACATCGTGTGCCGCAGTCTGCGCGGGACGGAGCCGCTGCGGTCTTGGGATTTTCTTAAGATGCGCCCATCCGGAGCCGCCTTGTCCAACGAGTCCACCGACGCCTCACCTGCGTCGTTCACCATCGGCCACTGGTCCGTGCATGCGATGTACGACCGCGTGGAGCGCGACGGCGTCTCGCACAAGCTTGAGCCGCGCACGATGCGGCTGCTGCTGACACTGGCACGCGCGGGTGGCCAGGTGGTGCCTTCGGCCTCATTGCTGGCCACGGTCTGGGCCGGCGTCGTCGTCACGCCCAGTTCGCTGTACGAGAGCATTTCGCGGCTGCGCAAGCTGTTGGGGCGCGACGACCAAGGCCTGTACGCGCTCGAGTCGGTGCCGCGCAAGGGCTATCGGCTGCGCTGGCCGGTCGCGGTGGGCACATCGCCGGGCCTGGGCGAGCGGTCTATCGCCGTGCTGCCTTTCGAGGCTGCAGGCCCGGACGAGAGGCTGCAGTTCATCTCGCAAAGCCTGGTCGATGGCCTGATCGGCGAGCTGTCTCGCCAGCCCGAGTTGGCCGTCGTCGCGCGTGGCACGATGATCGGGTATGCGCGGCGCCGCGAGTCGCCTGTGGCCATCGGCCGGTACCTCGGCGTGCGCTCGGTGGTGGATGGCCGTCTTAACCTTCTAGGCCCTGACATGCTGGCGATCGAAGCCGAACTGATCGACGTGCCGAGCGGGCGGCAAACCTGGACCGAAGTGATCGAGTTGCCAGCCTCGCACTGGCCGCAGAGCGCGGCCGTGGTGGTGGGGCGGCTGGCACGTGCGCTCACCTTCGAGTTCCAGGCCGGTGTGCTGCCGCAAGGCAGAGATGTGCCCGTGGAGGCACTTTCCGCCCGCTCGTTGGCCACCCAGGCCTGGGTCGAGCTGTTCGCGCGGCCCGAGACTGCCGAGACGAATCTGCGCGCCCGCCACTGGGCCCAGGCGGCCTTGCAGCGCGACGCGCAATGCGGCCTGGCCGAGATCTGCCTGGCCACCTGCTGCTGGCGCGCCGGCCAGTTCGGCTGGGACGGGTTGAACGAGGAGGATGCTCGCAGCCGGGCCCACGATCACGCCGAGCGTGCGATCACCTTTGCGCCGAACGAGCCCGATGCCCACTACGTGCTCGCCTTGATCGCCTATGGGCGCGGCGAAACCGTGCGTGCCGAGGAAGCGCTGCGCCAGTGCCTGCGGCTGTCGGCATCGTTCGCCCCGGCGTACGGACTGCTCGCGCTCGTGCGCACGCGGCTCGGGCACCCGGAAGAAGCCTCTGCGCTTTGCGACCGTGCGCTTGCCCTCAGCCCGCGCGAGCCACTTCGTGCGGTGTGGTATCTGGCGCTGGCCTGGAGCGCGCTGGCACGCCGGGACTACGCAGCAGCACTGGACGCGGCGCAGCGTGGCATGGCGGCGAACCCGGGCCTGCCGACCAACTACGCCGCTGGCGCTGCGGCGGCGCAGGCCCTCGGCGAGACAGACCTGGCCGCGCGCTGGGTTCAACTGCTGCGCGAGCGCTCGGTCTTCGGCAGCGTGCCGGCATTTTTTCGGCGCATGCCGGTGGCCACCTCACCGGCGCATCGCCGCCAGATGCTGGAGGCGGCAAGGTGGCTCGCACAGGCCGGGTTGCCTGAGACCGAGTGACGCCGTCGGTCGAGCCCCGGCGTGCTGCTGCTTCAGGGCCAAGGTGGGGTGGGTACAGGGCGACTTCGATGTGGCGGGCTCTCACCGCGCAGAGATGGCAAGGCCGTGGTCTTGGCATGGCGGGTCGGGCCTGGTCCGTTCGGCCCATTGAGCCGTCGAGCAGGGACTGCTAGCCTCCCCCGGCATGTTGCGAGCTTGGACGCGTCCGGGGCTGTCGATGGCGCCGCTGCTGCTGGCGGGCATCGCCATGGCCCAGGAGGCGCTCGAGCGCCCGGCCCTGCGGCTGCCTGGCATCGTGCACCGGTGGGCGCAGCCCGACGAGGTGCCGCCGGCCGACATCACCATAGACGAGATGGGCCGGTGCATGGGCGCCGACCTGCGGCTGCGTGAACGCGCGCAGGCGCTGAGCCAACGTCAGCAGCAGTTGCATGCGGCGCTGGCGCCGCTGGAGGCGCGATCGGCGGCGCTGAACCCGATGGTGGAGTCGCTGACCGCCGACCGCTCGGCCTTCGAGGCCGCGGTCGCAGCCCAGCGCCGGCAGGAGTCTGCCCTGGTGGCCCGCAAGGCGCAGGTCGAGCAGGACCTGTCGACCCGCCCAGCCAGCGAAGCAGAGGCCCGGCGCATCGAACGGTTGGTGACCGCCTTCAATGCCGATCTGCAGGTCTGGAACCGGGGACGAGACAAGCTGATGCGCGACGAGAAGGCGTTGAACGTCCGCATCGAGGAGCACAACCGCGCCGCGCGGGCGCTGAACGACAGTGCGGCGCTGTTCGTGCAGAGCCACGCCGATTTCAAGGCCGAAGCGGAGCGCTTCAATGAAGACCACGCGCGCTTCCTGTCGGACTGCACAGGGCAGCGTCGGGTGAAGAAGTAGCCGTGCAGCGGCTCGCGCGGCTGCCGCTGACGCAGTTCTGTCACCATTGGCGCCGTCCAATGCCTCCCGCGAGCACCACGGAGACCGACATGAGCAACGTGCGCGACATCAGCTTCGGTACGCTCAATCTGTACAACCTGCAGGTGCCGGGCCAACCGACGCATCCGGGCTCGGCGATGTTCGACGATGTCACCTATGCCGCGCGGCTGCGCTGGGCCGCGCAGCTGATCGCGCAAATGGACGCGGACGTGATTGCCTTTCAGGAGCTGTGGTCGGCGCAGGCGCTGCGTGACCTGTTCGCGCTGGAAGGCCTGGACGCTCGCTACGAGCTGCAGTTCATTGCCGACGAGTGGTACGACATCGCCGTGGCTGCGGCGGTGCGCAAGCCCTGGCGGGTTGAGGATCGTCGGCTGCACAAGGCCTTTCCAGACGCTTTCCGGCTCATCAAGCGTGGCCATGGCGAGGCAGGTGCCCAGGCCGAACGCACCGACGACGACATCGACGTGCGCATCCCGTTCTTCTCGCGCACGGTGCTGGAGCTGGTGCTGGTACGCGACGGCGTGGACAACCTGCCGCCGCTGCACGTGGTGTGTGCTCATCTGAAGTCGAAGCTTCCCACGCAGCTCGACCCGGTGGAAGCGCGGATCGATGCACTGCGGCCGCACCGCAACGCGCTGGGCGCCGCGCTGTCCACCATCCGCCGCACGGCCGAGGCGGCCGCGCTGCGCATGATCCTGACCGACCTGACGAAGAGCGACGCCACCCGCGCGGTGGTGCTGCTGGGCGACCTGAACGACGGAGCGCATGCCAACACGCTGTCCATCCTGAGCGCGCAGCCGCCGTTCCGGCGGTACAGCAAGTCTCAGACGGGGCGCACCAGCGACACCGGCCTGTACCCGGTGACCTTCCTGCAGGCGCTGGCCGACTTCCAGGACGTGGCCTACACCCATGTGTACCAGGGCGACAGGGAGCAGCTCGACCATGTGCTGGTGTCGGAGCAGTTCTACGATCACTCGCAGCATCGCTACTGGTCGTTCAAAGAACAGCGCATCTGGAACGACCACCTGGTGGAAGATGGTTTGACCGGCGCCCGCCGCCCCACCTCGGACCACGGCGCGGTGTGTGCGCGCTTCGTGTGGGACCCGGCAGCACGCTGATCGTTGGCCCGCACGCGGTACAGCCGCATCTGCCGAGAGCGCAGCCTTTTCACAAGTCGATACCGACTTCGCCGCAACCGAGGGCGAGGGCGACGGCTCGCTGGCCTCCTGGCGCCAGGCGCATCGCGCCTTCTTCACGCGCGACTGCGAACGGCTGGGCCGCAGCTTCACCGAAGACATGCCGGTGGTGTGCGAGCGCTTCGAGCGGGTGTATCCGTTGCCACTGCTTGATTAGGGATTCGCCGGCGGCGTTTGCCTGCCACAGTCGGGCCACCGACCTGGGCGGGTGTGGCACCCGTGCGGGCGGGCAGCTCAAGGAGTCGCCATGACCGAAAACGTCGTTCCCATCGGACCCGACCCGGTTGTGCCTTCCGTTCCCGGGCAGGCCCGGTCAGAGCCCGCGGGCGTTGGCCGGGCCGCGACCCCCAGGCCCGATCATGCGCAGCCGCAGGGGCCGGCTTCGCAATACGTCGACCTGTTCCCGAAAGTGGAAAGCGGGCGTGAAGCGATCGAAGACCCGGAGTTCATCGCGGCGCTGAACCGGCTGCGGGGGTTGTCCAGCTTCATCCTGCAGGTGGCGGCGCCGTCCGACGAGAAGGTGCGCCAGGCGGCCCGGCTGGGCGGGCTCAACCAGCTTCGGCGCGCCTTCCCCTCCAAGGGCCGTGCGGCGGAGTTCGAGGAGTGGCAGGCCGTTGAGATCCGCACCCAGGTCATCTGGGGCGCCTTGTCCGATGCCCACCGCCGCAAGTTCCTGGCCACCCAAACGCCCGGCTGGATCTCGTACCTGATCTCGGCCTTCATCGTGGTGGCCGCGGCGTCGCTGGTGGTGGCGGTGCTCACACGCACGGGCGCCATACGGCCCATTGCCGGCGGCATCCTGATCCCGTTCCTGCTGTGGATCATCGCGCTGGGCGCCATCGGTGCGGCAGCCTCCATCGGGATGAACGCCTTGTCGGTGCAGGACGACGCCACCTTCGACGTCAGCAGCGGCAAGTTCATCTGGCTGCGGCTGGTGCTGGGCGCGCTGTTCGGCACGGTGTTGACGCTGCCGCTGGGGTTCGACACCTTCGATACCTTCCTCGTGGGTTTCGGCGAGGCCTCGGCGCCGCCAGAGACGGCGGAAGTGGCCAAGCAGGCGGGCTTGCTGCTGCTGCCTTTCATCCTGGGCTTCAGCACGTCGCTCGTGATCCTGGTGTTGAACCGGCTCATCGAGTCGGCGCAGACCTTCTTCGGCAAGCCGTCCAAGGCCGCCTAGGGTTTCACCCGCCCACCCACTCGATCCCCCGCGCCAGCGCAAACAGCAGCCCGCCGATCAGCCCGCCCACCAGCGTGCCGCTGATGCGGATGGACTGCAGGTCGGGACCGATGTGCAGCTCCACCTGGCGGGCCATGTCCTGCGGGTCCCAGGTGCGCACGGTGTTGCTGATGTGGCGCACCAGATGGTCGGCGAAGGCCGGGGCCAGGTCGGTGGAGAGCTTGACCACATGCTCGGCCAATGAGCGGCGCAGGGCTTCGTCCTCGCTCAGCTTGCGGCCCATCCACTGGCCCATGCGCTGCACCTGCGCGGCCATGGCCGACTGCTCGGGCGGGCGGTCCAGGTCGTCGCTGATCCATTGCCGGATGTCGTGCCACACGCTGCGCGTGAAGTCCAGCAGGTGCGGGTCTTCCAGCACATGGCGCTTGAGCGCATCGGCGCGCTGGCGCAGCTCGTCGTCGTGCTGCAGCCGCTGCACCAGCCGCTCGGCCACGCGGTCGAAGGCCTGGCGGTAGTCGTGGTCGGGCCGCTCCGACATCTCCTGCAGCAGCTCGGCCAGCACCTTGCGCAGCTTGTCGGCGCTCCAGCCGCTCAGCGCGTCCGACAGGCCCAGCTTGTCCAGCATCGGGTGCTCGGTCTTCATCCAGGTCAGCAGCCGCGCCACGATGGCCTCGCGCACCGTGTCCTGCTTCAGGTATTCCAGCGCGGCGCCCAGCACGTCGGTCAGCAGCTGCTGGTGGCGGCCGTCGCGCGTCAGCATCTGCAGCACCTCGCCCAGCGCCTGCGACAGGTCTACCTTGGCGATGAAGGCCTGCACCGCATCGGCCACGAAGGCCTGGATGCGCTTGTCGTCCACCAGCGCCAGCCCGTGCCGCACCAGCGTCACCGCATGGCGGCCGATGCGCTGCGAATTGGCCGGCACGCTGAACCAGGCCGCCAGCTGCGTAACCGGGTCGGTGCGCTGCATCAGCCCGGCCAGAGCCTGCGCATCCAGAAACTTCTCGTGGATGAAGCGGCCCAGGTTGTCGGCGATGCGGGCCTGGTTGGAAGGGATCACCGCCGTGTGGCGGATGGGCAGGTTCAGCGGCCGGCGAAAGAGCGCCACCACCGCGAACCAGTCGGCCAGGCCGCCCACCAGCGCGGCCTCCGCCATTGCGCGGCACAGGCCCGAAGGCAGCGGGTGCGCGGCCAGCGCCACCGAAGTGGCATACAGCCCGCCGGGCACGCCCAGCAGCACGGCCAGCGCGCTGCGCTTGGCCTTTTGCAGCCGCAGCGCGGGGTCGGAAGAAGGGGTGGCAGGTGTCATGCAGTCAAAGTGCGGTGCGGCGTTGCTGTTCACGCTTGAGCCAGGCGGTGGGCGTCAGCCCCGACCAGCGGCGGAAGGCGCGGGCAAACACCTTGTCGGAGTCGTAGCCCGCCTGCTCGGCAATGCGGGCCAGCGGCTGGCCGCCGGCTTCCAGCTGCTCGGCGGCCAGGGCCATGCGGTGGGCGGTGAGGTAGCCGATGGGCGTGGCGCCCACCTGCTGCCGAAAGCGTTCAGAAAAGCGCGAGCGCGACATGCCGGCTTCGGCGGCCAGGCGTTCCACCGTCCACGCCGCTTCCGGTGCGCGGTGCAGGGCATTGAGGCTGCGCGCCAGGGCCGGGTCGGCCAGGCCTCGCAGCCAGCCGGGCGCGGCGGTGGCGGCATCGCCGGCCGCGGCCAGGTGCTCACGCACCAGGTGGATCAGCAGCAGCTCGCCCATGCGCACGGCGGCCGCGCGCCAGCCGGGGCGGCGGTCCAGGGTTTCCAGCACCAGAGCCTGCAGGGTGGCGGCCAGGTTCAGGTCCAGCGGCCGGCCCTGCGCGCGCACATGCAGCAACGGCGGCAGCAGCGACAGCACCGCGTGCCGCGCATAGGCCGAGAACCACAGCTGCGCCGAATACACCTCGGTGCGCGGCCCGGCGCCGCCATGCGCAAACACCAGCGGGTTCTCGTCCAGCGGCCCCACCGCATGCTGCTTGATCAAGCGGCTGAAGGGCACCGGCGCCACCGCGGGGTCGGAGGCAATGACGTGCGGCGCGCCCAGCGGCAGCAGCAGCAGGTCGCCGGGTGCCACCTGCAGCGGCGGCCGGCCGGCCATCAGCAGCCAGAAGGGCGCGCCGCGGGCCATGCGGATCATCGCGCCCGACACGCCGGCCGAACGCAGGGCCCAGGGCGCGCCCAGGTCGAAGCGGGCCGTGACCGCCCGCTGCGCCCTGCAGATGGACAGCACCTCGCTCAGGCCATCCATCGGGCCGGGCGGCTGCGCAAGGGGCAGGGGTGCTGCATGCGGCCCATGTTATCGGGACGAATGGTGTCTTCTTCGGGCGCCCTGGTGGTTGAGCCGCAGCGCCGCGCTGCCAAGAATGCGGCCACAGCAGTGGCACAACCAGCACAGGACCAGCGGAATGAGCAGCTTGAACATCGGCATCGTGGGCGGCGGCATCGGCGGCCTGGCGGCGGCCAACGCCTTGCAGCAGGCAGGGCATGTGGTCACCGTGTACGAGCAAAGCCGCCAGTACCTGCGCGTGGGCGCCGACATCAACCTCACGCCCAATGCGGTGCGGGCGCTCGATGGCCTGGGCACCGGCATCGCGAAGGCCGTGCGGGCCTCGGCCGCGCGGCCCACGCACCGCATCAGCCGCACCTGGGACACCGGCGAAGAGACCTCGCGCCTGCCGATGGGCGACGAGGCCGAACGCCGCTACGGCGCGCCGCAGCTCACCATCCACCGGGCTGATCTGCTGGCCGCCTTGGCCGAAGGCTTTGCGGGCGGGCGGGTGCTGTTCGGCAAGCGGCTGGCCGCCATCGAGCCGGGCCAGGGCGCCGCCTTGCAGCTGCGCTTTGCCGACGACAGCCGCAGCGCGCCGCTGGACGTGCTGGTGGGCGCCGACGGCATCCATTCCGCGGTGCGGGCGGCCTTGTTCGGCGAGCATGGCGGCGCTGCCGCGCCGCGCTTCACCGGCCTGGTGGCTTTCCGCGCGGTGGTGCCCACCGAGCGGGTGCGCCAGCTGCCCGACATCGGCGCCTTCACCAAGTGGTGGGGCCCTTCGCCGCACAGCCAGATCGTCACCTTTCCGCTGAACCAGGGCCGCGACACCTTCGTGTTCGCCACCACCGAGCAAGACAGCTGGCACGAAGAATCGTGGACCAGCGAAGGCGATGTGCAGGAGCTGCGCCGCTGTTATGCCGACTTCCACCCCGATGCGCGGGCACTGCTGGACGCCTGCGACCAGGTGCTCAAGACCGCGCTGTATGAGCGCGACCCGCTGCCCGCCTGGTCAGTGGGCGCGGCCACGCTGCTGGGCGATGCCTGCCACCCGATGATGCCCTTCATGGCCCAGGGCGCCGGCTCGGCCATCGAAGACGCGGTCGTGCTCAGCCGCCACCTGCAATGCGCCACGGCGGCCGAGGTGCCGCAGGCGCTGCAGGCCTACCAGCAAGACCGGCAGGAACGGGCCAGCCGCATCCAGCTGGGCTCACGCGGCAACGAATGGCTCAAGGCCGGCGGCAATGCCGACTGGGTGTACGGCTACGACGCCTGGGCGGTGCCGCTGGCGGCGCATGCCTGAAGGCTGAACCACCCTGCCTGCGCCAGGGTCGGCCCTTGCAGCGCGGCCCATCGCCCCCAGGTGCCACGGATGGCTACTGCACTCTCCGTCCTCGACCTGGCGCCCATCACCGAAGGCAGCGATGCCGCGCAGTCGTTCCGCCATTCCCTGTCACTGGCCCGGCATGCCGAGCAGCTGGGCTATCAGCGCTTCTGGCTGGCCGAGCACCATGGCATGCCCGGCATCGCCAGCGCGGCCACCGCAGTGCTCATCGGCCACATCGCAGGCGGCACCCAGCGCATCCGCGTGGGGGCGGGCGGCATCATGCTGCCCAACCATTCGCCGATGGTGATTGCCGAGCAGTTCGGCACCTTGCAGGCGCTGTACCCGGGCCGCATCGACCTGGGCCTGGGCCGTGCGCCGGGCTCCGACCAGGCCACCTCGCGCGCGCTGCGCCGCGACCTGGCCAGCGACCCCGACGCCTTTCCGCAAGACGTGCTGGAGTTGATCGACCTGATGTCGGACGAGCCGCAGCAGGCCGTGCGCGCGGTGCCGGGGCAGGGCGCCAAGGTGCCGGTGTGGATCCTGGGCTCCAGCCTGTTCGGCGCACAACTGGCGGCCATGCTGGGGCTGCCGTATGCGTTTGCCTCGCACTTTGCGCCGGCGCAGATGATGCGGGCCATCGCGTTGTACCGCGAGCATTTCCGCCCGTCGGAGCACCTGGCCCAACCGCATGTGATGCTGGGCTTCAACGTGTTCGCGGCCGACACCGACGAAGAGGCCGCGCTGCTGGCCACCAGCATGCAGCAGGCCTTCGTGAACCTGCGCACCGGCCGCCCGGGCCGGCTGCAGCCGCCGCAGCCGGGTTACCTGGAAAGCCTGCCGCCGCCAGCCCGCGGCATGCTGGACGACGTGCTCAGCTGCAGCGCCATCGGCGGGCCCGACAAGGTGCGCCAGCAACTGCAGGCCTTCATCGAGCGCACCCAGGCCGACGAGCTGATGATCACCAGCCAGATCTACGACCACGATGCCCGCCTGCATGCGTACACGCTGGCGGCGCAGGCGATGGCGCAGATCAGTTCTTGAGCCGGTAGCCGGTGCGGAACATCCAGCGCACGATGAGGAGGCAGGCGATGAGGAAGGCCAGCGTCATGGCCGCGCTCACCTCCTCCCGCACGTCGGCGGTGCCGAAGAAGCTCCAGCGGAAGCCGGC
>NZ_CAXFDV010000688.1:0-20705 GCF_964001545.1 uncultured Aquincola sp. | reverse complement strand
GCACCTCGCCGGCCACCACGGCAAAGCCGCGGCCCTGCTCGCCGGCGCGGGCGGCTTCCACCGCCGCGTTCAGCGCCAGGATGTTGGTCTGGAAAGCGATGCCGTCGATGGTGCCGGTGATGTCGGCGATCAGCTTGGAGCTGCTGCTGATCTCGTCCATCGTGGCGATGACCTGCGACACCACCTCGCCGCCGCGCTGGGCCACGGCCGCGGCCGAGGTGGCCAGCTCGTTGGCCATCGTGGCCGAGGCCGACGACTGCGCCACCGTGCCGGTGAGCTGTTCCATCGAAGAAGCGGTCTGCTGCAGGCTGCTGGCTGCCTGCTCGGTGCGGCGGCTCAGGTCTTCGTTGCCGCTGGCGATCTCGTTGGAGGCCACCGCCAGCGAATCGGCCGACTGCCGCACCTGCGACACCAGCGTGCGCAGCGAGCCGCACATCTCGGCCAGCGCGGTGTTCACCTCGCCGATCTCGTCGCGCCGCTGTTCGCTGTCGATGTGCACCGCCAGGTCGCCCTGGCCGATGCGCCGGGTGACGTGCACCACCTGGGCCAGCGGCCGGCGGATGGCGCGCACGATGGCGGCGGTGGAAGCTGCCAGCAGCAGCACCATCACCGCCATCACGCCCGACACCATCCACACGGTGCGCATGCGTTCGGCGGCCACCGCGTCCCGTACCTCACCGGCGCGCCGGTGCTGCAGGTCCACGAAGGTCTGCTGGGCCTGCAGGTAGCTGGCCACGGCGGGCTGCACCTTGTCCTTCAGCGCCGCGGCGGCGGCTTCGGCCTGGCCGGCGGTGCGCAGGGCCGTGGCCTCCTTGCGGCTGTCCAGGTAGGCCTGGCGGCGGGCGGCCACGTCGGCCAGCAAGGCCTTTTCCTCGGGCTCGCCGGCCAGCACTTCCATGCGCTTTTGCAGTTCGGTGATGCGGCTGCTGGTGGCCTCCATCTGCGGCTTCAGGGCCGCGGACACCTGCGGATCACTACTGACCAGGCTGGCCACCACGCGGGTGGCATTGGCCTCGGTCAGCCCGGCCCATCGCAGCGAGAGTTCGAGCTTTTCCTCGCGCGCCGCCTGCTGCGTGGCCGACTCGGCCAGCAGGGCCCGCGTGCGCACCACGGACAGCGTCGACATGGCGACCACCACCACCGCCAGTCCGACGGTGGGCAGCCAGAGCTTCTGGGTCAGGGTGAGCTGCATCACGGGTCCGTCAGGCTCAGAACGTGGCTTCGTCCATCAGGCCCATGTCGGCGCTGCTCATCAGCGCCTCGATGTCCATGAGGATCAGCATGCGGTCGGCCACGCTGCCGATGCCGGTGATGTAGCTGGTGTCGATCTGGCCCGAGCTGAGTTCCGGCGCCGGCTTGATGGTGTCGGGAGCCAGCTCCAGCACGTCGGACACCGAATCGACCACCGCACCCACCACGCGGCCACGCACGTTCAGCACGATGACCACGGTGAAGGTGTTGTACTCGGCCGAGTCGCAACCCAGCTTCAGCCGCAGGTCGACGATCGGCACGATCACGCCGCGCAGGTTGACCACGCCCTTGATGAAGCCCGGCGCATTGGCGATGCGGGTGGGTTGCTCGTACGAGCGGATTTCCTGCACACGCAGGATGTCGATGCCGTACTCCTCCGCGCCGAGGCGGAAGGTCAGGAATTCGCCGCCGGGGGCGCCGCCGCGCGACTTGGCGTTCTGAACAGCCCGTTGGGCTTCGTGGCGGGCCACTTCGGTGGCGTCGGTGATCATGTCCATGGAGGCGTCCTTGCTCTGGTTGGGTCGCTGCAGTGAATATCGGCGTGCGTCCGGCGCACTGAAGCCGGGGTTCGCCCGGTGCGGCAGGGGCCTTCTCCGGGTACAGAGGCAGCTTCGGCCGCTTTTGCGGCAGCTTGAGCGGCACAGGCGGCACGCGGCGTGAGCGACGGCACGACCGGCGGCCTGCCTCATCCGGCGGCAATGCAGCGCGGGGCCTTGTGGCAGGCCGGCCGCGCCCGGTCACCCACCGTTTGTCCACGGAGTTGTCCACAGCGTTTGTGGACATCTTCCGGCCACGGGCACAGCAAGTGCTGCCCGTCGGCCAGGGGAAACCCCCTCCTGTAACAACTCGAAGGATGAACGTGGAGCGCGCAGGGACGACGAGTGGCGGCGCGGGTGCCGGTGCACCCGGCAGCGAGGCCTGGGCGCAGGTGATGCCCACCCAGCTGTGGACGACCACGCCGGAGGGCCGCGTCGACTGGGCCAACGACCGCGTGATGGCCTACACCGGCCTGTCGCTGGACGAGCTGGCCGGCGATGGCTGGGTGCAGGTGGTGCACCCCGACGACCTGCCCGAGGTGCAGGCGCGCTGGGTGGTGGCGCTGGCCGACGGCGAGCCGCACGAGGCCGAGTACCGCCTGCGCCGGGCCGACGGCCAGTACCGCTGGCACCTGGCGCGGGCGGTGGCCGCGCGCGACGCCGAAGGCCGCATCACCCAGTGGATGGGCAGCACCACCGACATCCATGAGCGCCGGCTGGCCGAAGCCCAGAGCGTGCGCGACCGCGACCGCATCTGGACACTGTCGCAGGAGCTGATGCTGGTGTGCGAGAACAGCGGCCACATCCGCGCGGTGAACCCGGCCGCCACCCGCATCCTCGGCTGGGAAGAGGCCGAGATGGTGGGCCGGCCGATCGGCGACTTCCTGCACCCCGAAGACCAGGACCGCAGCGCCCAGGAGCTGCTGCGCCTGGCGGGCGGCGCCACCTCGGCCGGCTTCGAGAACCGCTACCGCGCCCGCGACGGCAGCTACCGCCTGCTGAACTGGACGGCCGTGCCCGACGGCGGCGTGGTGCATGCGGTGGCGCGCGACGTGACGCGTGAGCGCGCCACCGAAGAGGCCCTGCGCCAGGCGCAGAAGATGGAAGCGGTGGGCCAGCTCACCGGCGGCGTGGCGCACGACTTCAACAACCTGCTGACCATCATCCGCACCTCCATCGACCTGATGCAGCGGCGCAGCCTGAGCCCGCAGCAGCAGCAGCGCTGCATGGCCTCCATCGCCAATGCGGTGTCGCGGGCGGCGCGGCTGACCGGCCAGCTGCTGGCCTTTGCGCGCCGCCAGGCGCTGCAGCCGGTGAGCTTCGACGCCACCGGCAACGTGCGCGCCATCGGCGAGATGATCCAGACGCTGGTCGGTGCCCGCATCCTGGTGGAAGTGCAGGTGCCCAACACGCCGTGCACCATCCACGCCGACCCCAGCCAGTTCGACACCGCCCTGGTGAACATGGCGGTCAACGCCCGCGACGCGATGGACGGCGAAGGCCGGCTGCTGATCCGGGTGCAGCAGGTGCGCGGCATCCCGGCGCTGCGCGCGCAGCCGGCGATGGCCGGCGACTTCGTGGCGGTGTCGCTGACCGACAGCGGCAGCGGTATCGCGGCCGAGCACCTGGACACCATCTTCGAGCCCTTCTTCACCACCAAGCCGGTGGGCCTGGGCACCGGGCTGGGCCTGTCGCAGGTGTTCGGCTTCGCGCGGCAGTCCAACGGCGCCGTGCACGTGGACAGCCAGCCGGGCGAAGGCGCCACCTTCACGCTGTACCTGCCCCAGCACCCCGACGGCGTGCGCGCCGCCGACCGCGACGAGGCCACCGCCGAGCAGCTGGAGCCGCCCACCGGCGGCTGCGTGCTGCTGGTGGAAGACAACGCCGAGGTGGCCGCCTCGGTGCAGCACACGCTGGGCGTGCTGGGCTATTCCACCGTGCTGGTGCACAGCGCCCGCGATGCGCTGGCCGAGCTGGCGACCGACGCCGACCGCTTCACCGCCGTGTTCTCCGACGTGGTGATGGCCGGCATGGACGGCATCGAGATGGCGCACGAGATCCGGCGCCTGCACCCGGGCCTGCCCATCGTGCTGTCCAGCGGCTACAGCAAGGTGCTGGCCGACAACAACGGCGCCCATGGCTTCGACCTGCTGCCCAAGCCGTATTCATTGGATGCCTTGTCGCGGCTGTTGCAGGCCGCCGCGCGCGAGCGCCAGCTGCGCAGCGAAGCCACGCGCCAGCAGGAACTGGATGCGCTGGGCGTGCTGGACACCGACGACGAGACCAGCTTCGACGAACTCACCCGCCTGGCGGCCACCTTCTTCGATGCGCCGGTGGCGCTGATCTCGCTGATCGACCGCGACCGCCAGTGGTTCAAGTCGCGGGTGGGGCTGGAAGTGCGCGAAACCCCGCGCGAAGACGCCTTCTGCGCCCATGCCATCCGCCAGCCGCGGCAGGTGATGGTGGTCAACGACGCCCATGCCGACGCGCGCTTCAAGGCCAACCGGCTGGTGACGGGCGAGCCGCACATCCGCTTCTATGCGGGCGCGCCCCTGGTCACCCAGACCGGCAATGCCATCGGCACTTTGTGCGTCATCGATTACCAGCCCCGGCAGGTGGATGCTCGCCAGATGGAGATGCTGCAGTACCTGGCCGCCAAGGTGATGCAGCGGCTGGAGCGGCGCCACCCGCCCAAATGAACCGCGTTTGACCTGGATTAGCGCCGGCAGCGCCCAGGTCAACTGCGATTCAAACTCGCGTGTTGGCTGGCGTTTGCGTAGTCTGCGCCATGGACACGATTCAAACAGCCCCACCAAGCGCCGCCGTGGTGGGCGCCGGCATGGCCGGATCGGCCTGCGCGCAAGCGCTGGCCAGCGCGGGCTGGCAGGTGCAGGTGTTCGACAAGTCGCGCGGGCCCGGTGGCCGGCTGGCCACCCGCCGCATGGGCTGGACCGATGCGCAGGGCCAGCTGCGCCAGAGCCAGCTGCACCATGGCGCGCCGGGCTTCAGCGCCCGCAGCCTGCCCTTCGTGCAGTGGCTGCAGCAGGCGGTGGACCAGGGCGTGGCCGAGGCCTGGCGGCCGCTGGTGGCTTCGGGCAGCCGGCCGGCGGGCGACGACCCGTACCTGCTTCGCTACCGCGGCCTGCCCGACATGCCGGCGCTGTGCCGCTGGCTGGTGCAGGGGCTGCCCACGCACTGGAACACGCCGGTCGATCGGCTGCTGCCCGCGCCCGAGGGCTGGCGGCTGGTGTGTGGCGGCCAGCCGGTGGGCCCCGCCTTTGATGCGGTGGTGCTGGCGCTGCCGCCCGCGCAGGCCGCGCCGCTGCTGGCGGCCCACCGGCGCGACTGGGCGCAGCGGGCTTCGCTGGTGCTTATGCAACCCTGCTGGACGCTGATGGGCGTGAGCGAGCCGCTGCATGCCGGCCTGGCCGACGGCACGCCACCGTGGCAGATCGCCCGGCCGCAGCAGGGCGTGCTGGCCTGCGTGCTGCGCGAAGCCGCCGGCCCCGACGAGTGGCGCTGGGTGCTGCATGCCCGCGCCGGCTGGAGCCGCCAGCACCTGGAAGACCTGCCCGAGCAGGTGCTGCCCGAGCTGCAGGGCGCATTGCAGGCCTGGCTGGGCGCTGCCCCCGCTTGGCGGCATGCGGTGGTGCACCGCTGGCGTTATGCGGTGCCCGCCGCGCAAAGCGTGGCGGTGGACCTGCCGGAAGAAGACGATGTGCCGCTGCCGCCCGCCAGCTGCTGGTGGGACGCCACCCAGGGCCTGGGGGTGTGCGGCGATTTTCTGGGCCATGCCCCCGCCAGCCCGGTGGGCAGCGGCGGCACGGTGGAAGGGGCCTGGGCTTCGGGCCGGGCGCTGGCGGCGCGTGTGATGGCCGTACCGCCGGCGGTGCGCCAGGCTACGCCGGCCGGCCGCGCGGCCCCCATGACGGAGATGCGATGACGACACAACCTGCTTTCCCGGGCCCTGCGCCCGTCGTGCTCATCACCGGTGCCAGCGGCGGCATCGGCCGCGCGCTGGCCGACCAGCTCACGCAGGCGGGCTGCCGCGTGGCTGCGGTGGGGCGCGAAGCCGCCCGCCTGGCCGCCGTGCCGGCCGAGCTGCGCATCGTGGCCGACACCACCACGCCCGAAGGTGCCGCGCTGGCGGTGGCCGCCTGCACCGAAGGCATGGGTGCAGCGCCCACCCGACTGGCGCATGCGGTGGGCAGCACGCTGGTGGCGCCGCTGCACCGCACGCAGGAGGTGATCTACCGCGAGCTGATGCGGGTGAACCTGGACAGCGCGGTGTACATGCTCAAGGCCTGGCTGGCCGGGCTGCAGGGCGGCCCCGGCTCGGCGGTGTTCGTCAGCTCGGTGGTGGCCCGCATCGGCGTGGCCAACCATGAGGCGATCGCCGCCGCCAAGGGCGGCCTGGAAGCGCTGGTGCGCAGCGCCGCCGCCACCTATGCGCCCCAGGGCGTGCGGCTGAACGTGGTGGCCCCGGGCATGACCGAAACGCCGATGACCGCCGGCATGCTCAAGCTGCCCGCCATGCGCGAGGCCGCCGGCCGCCAGTACCCGCTGGGCGGTGTGCAGGCCGCGGACGACGTGGCCGGCGTGATGGCCTGGCTGCTGGGCGAAGGCGCCGCGCGCGTCACCGGCCAGGTGCTGCCGGTGGACGGCGGCTTCACCGCCGTGCGGCCGCTGGTGCGCTGAGCGCTGCCACGCCGGCCGGCCAGCCCGGCAGCTCGGCCAGGCCTTTGACGCCGCGGGTGCTGCGCTTCCACCAGCTGGAGAACGAGGCGCAGGGCCGCTCCACCGCATCGAACAGCCGCTGCGGCGGGCGCAGCTGCACGGCCGCGGGGGCATGCGGGTCGGCATGCGGATCGGACCAGGCCTGCACGCTGCGGGCGCCGGCCAGCAGCGCGGCCAGCGTGGCGCGGTCGGCATGCACGGCCTGCTGCGTCAACTCGGCCAGGCGCGCCGCTGCCCAGCGCCAGCGGCTGTCGGTCCAGGGCCAGGCCGCATGGTGCTCGGCCGGCCACCAGCCCAGGCACACCGCATCGGGCAGCACGTCGGCCGGCGGTGGGCGCAGCGCCCACGGGTGCAGCAGCCACACGTCACGGCCCGCGACCCAGCCCGGCGCCGGCGCCGGCGGCAGCAGGCCCGCGGGCGGCCGTGTGTGGCGCGGCGGCTCCTGCACCTCGCGACCCGCGCCGGCTGCGGGCGCCGCCACCCGCGCGGGCACCGGCTGCGGGCTGCGGGCCATCGCGTCCAGCGTGTCGTAGTCGGTGTCGATCACGCTGCCGGGGCTGTGCCAGTCGGCCGGCGCAAAGCGGGCCACGTTCTCGGCATTGAACAGGTAGGGCTGGTGGCTGCCGGTGCCGGCCACCCATTGCCAGCTCAGGTGGTTGCTGGCCAGGTCGCCGTCCAGCAGGTGGCCCAGCAGCCAGTCGGCGCCCGCGCGCCAGTGCACCTTGCGCAGGTGCACCAGGTAGCTGGCCAGCCACAGTCGCGCGTGGTTGTGCAGCAGCCCCTGGGCATACAGCTGGCGCACCGCCTGGTCGATCACCGGCACGCCGGTGCGGGCCTCGCGCACGTCGGCCGGCACCTCGGCCGCGTAGGCCCCATCGGGCAGCGGCCCTGCGTGCAGCGACTCAAAGATGCCGCTGCCGCGATGCGCCCACACATGGCGGAAGAACTCGCGCCAGCCCAGCTCCATCACGAAGCGGTGCTGCAGGTGCAGCCCCGGGTGGCGCGCCGCCACGCCGGCCGCCACCTCGGGCAGGCTGACCACGCCATGCGTGATCCACGGCGACAGGCCCGACACCGCGCCATCCAGCGCATTGCGACTGCGGGCATAGGCCGCGGGGTCGATCGCCGCGATGCGGGCCAGCGCCTGGGCGCGGGTCATGACACCGTCGGGGCGCCGCCCACCCGGCCCTGGCGGATGGCTTCGGCGCGCTCGGCCACGGCGGCGCGTTCGGCCTCGGTCAGGCGCGAGAGGTTCTTCAGCTGCATCACCATGCGCTGGTTGCCGGCCAGCATGGCCTCGTGCCGCATCAGGAAGTCCCAGTACAGCGTGGTGAAGGGGCAGGCGTCGTCGCCCGCACGCTCGGCCGGCTTGTAGCGGCACTGGGCGCAGGGCCCGCCCATGCGCTGGATGTAGCGGCCGCTGGCCACGTAGGGCTTGCTGCCCAGCAGGCCGCCGTCGCCGTACTGGCTCATGCCCAGGGTGTTGGGCAGTTCCACCCATTC
The DNA here is from genome assembly GCF_964001545.1 of uncultured Aquincola sp. Taxonomy (NCBI): domain Bacteria; kingdom Pseudomonadati; phylum Pseudomonadota; class Betaproteobacteria; order Burkholderiales; family Sphaerotilaceae; genus Aquincola; species uncultured Aquincola sp. The sequence continues at coordinate 12,678 of NZ_CAXFDV010000688.1, read as the reverse complement.
CACCGCATCCACGTACACCGCCAGATACCAGGCATGCACCTGCTGCGGCTGCACGCCCAGCAGCAGCGCATACAGGCCGGTGACCATCAGCCGCTGGATGTGGTGGGCGTAGCCGTGGTCCAGCGTCTGCGTGATGGCGTCGCGCAGGCAGGCCATGTCGGTGTCGCCGGTCCAGTACCAGTCGGGCAGCGGCTGCTGCGCGTCCAGCGCATTGCGTTCCAGGTAGCCGGGCATCTGCGTCCAGTAGATGCCACGCACGTATTCGCGCCAGCCCAGGATCTGGCGGACGAAGCCCTCCACCGCGGCCAGTGGCGCATGGCCTTCGTGGTAGGCCGCCTCGGCCGCATGCACCACCTCGAAGGGGTTGAGCAGCTTGAGGTTGAGCGCGGCCGACAGCTGCGAGTGGTACAGCCACGGCTCGCCGGGCCACATCGCGTCTTCGTAGCGGCCAAAGAGCGGCAGCCGGTCGGCGATGAAGGCCTGCATCGCCTGCAAGGCCTGCGCGCGCGTCACCGGCCAGGCGAAGCTGTCGAGGCGGCCGGGGTGGTCGGCAAAGCGCGTGCGCACCAGGTCCAGCACCTCGCGGGTGATGTCGTCGGGCTCGAAGGTGGCGCGCGGCGGCAGCAGGCCGGGGCCCTTGGCGCCGAAGGACTCGCGGTTGTCGGCGTCGAAGTTCCACTGCCCGCCCACGGGCTGGCCGTGCTGCATCAGCACGCCGTGGCGCTTGCGCATCTCGCGGTAGAAGAACTCCATGCGCAGGCCCTTGCGGCCTTTGGCATAGGCCGCGAACTCGCGCACGGTGTTGAAGAAGTGCCGGTCTTCGCACACCTCCAGCGTCAGTCCGGCGGCTGCCACCACCGCCTTGAGCGACTGCCACACCCGCCAGTCGCCGGGCGCGGTCATCAGCACGCGCTGGGGTTTGAGCGCAGCCAGCGTGGCCCGGAGTTCTTCGGCCAGCTGGCCGCGGTTGCCGGGCTCGTCCAGCCGGCGGTAGTGCAGCGGCCGGCCCGCCTCGCGCAGCGCATCGGCAAAGTGCCGCATCGCGGCCAGGAAGAGGGCGATGCGCTGCTGCGCCGACCACACGTGGGTGGACTCTTCGGCCACCTCGGCCATCCACACCGCATCTTGCGCGTTGTCGAACCCGTCGAAGGCGGCGGCCTGCAGGTCGAGCTGGTCGCCCAGCACCAGCACCAGGTGGCGCACGGCGGCCATCAGCCGGCCGCGCCCGTGTGTGCGCCGCTGCGGCTGCGGCGGCAGGCGTCGGAGCAGAACTTCACCTCGTCCCAGCTGCGCGCCCAGCGCTTGCGCCAGCTCATCGGCCGGCCGCAGGCCACGCAGGGCTTGCTGGGCAAGGACTGCTTGTTGCCCTTGAAGGACGCGGTCTGGGCAGCGGGGCGGGTACGGCTGGACATCGGCGGCGGCGCGATTTGCGGGCGGGGCAACAACGGGTGGCGGCACTGTGCCACGGGCGCCATCGCCCTGCGGTTCGTCAGCCGTTGTCCGGGGCGTGGCGGCGGCGCCAGCAGCCTTTGCCGTCGCGCTTGGCGGCGTACAGCGCCTCGTCGGCCGCGTGCAGCAGCGGGTCGGGTTCGGTGCCGTCTTCAGGGCCGATGGCGATGCCGATGCTGGCCCGCGACGGCAGCCGGGCCAGGCCGCCCAGGTCGTGCGGCTGCGCCACCGCCTGCAGGATGCGCTCGGCGATGTCGGCCGCCTTCGCCGGGCCGGCGCCGGGCAGCAGCAGCACGAATTCGTCGCCGCCCACCCGGCACACCAGGTCTTCGGCGCGCACGGCGTCGGTCAGCCGCTGCGCCACGCTCTTGAGCAGCCAGTCGCCGGCCGCATGGCCCAGGCGGTCGTTCACGCCCTTGAAGCCGTCCAGGTCGAGGCACAGCACTGCAAATCCATGGCCGGCCGCCAGGCCGCGGCACAGCGCTGTCAGCCGTTCGCGCAGCATCAGCCGGTTGGGCAGCTCGGTCAGCGGGTCGTGCATCGAGCGCCGCCGGTTTTCCTGCTGCGCACGCAGTGCGCCGATCAGGATGTCGTGGTTCAGGCCCAGCAGCACCTGGAAGGCGATGGCGCCGGTGGGCATCAGCCAGGCCAGCAGCTGCAGCGGTGGCAGCGGGGAGCACAGCATGCCCACGCACATGCCGCCCCACATCAGGTACAGGTAAAGGCGCGCCAGCCGCGGAAAAGCCTGCCAGCGCGAGACGCAATAGCCCGAAAAGCCGGAGCTGATCATCGCGCCGAGCACCAGCAGCGGCAGTGCCGTCTGCCGGATGCACATGCTGATGCCGAAGGCCACCCAGATCAGCCACATCGCGTTGATGGCCAGCACCCGGCGCAGGGGCAGCCGGCGGCCCTGCGCTTCGGCCGCCCCGATCAGCCGGCTGCCCTGCAGGCGCAGCACGAAGAGCACCAGGTCGGCCACCGCCCAGGCGCCGGCCCAGGTGGCACCGGTGAGCAGCCAGGCCAGCCAGGCCACCGTCTGGGTCCAGAACGTGGCCAGCAAGGTGACGCGAAAGGGCTCACGCAGCGTGAGCACCATGGCGCGCCGCACTTCCGTCTGCTCGGGCTGGCCGGTGCCGGTGAGCCAGAAGAACACGCGGTCGGCCAGCGGACGCTGGCGCGGGGGCGGGGTGAAGGTGGCGAGGGCGGGTTCCACCCCTGCGCTATCGGTGCCCGGTAGTGGCCATTGACCCCTGGAGTGCGCAGCAAGATCAGAAATCACTCAAGAAGTCATGGAAAAGGCCGATGCACGTCAAGGCGCGCGGCGGCCGCGCCCTGCCCCTGATCGCCTTCTTGTCGCATGTCGTCTTCGCACCCTGACCTGTTGCTTTCTGCCGTGGCTGCCAGGCGGCGCTCGTTGAAGCGCGGGCTGGTCGTGGCCAACCTGCTGGCCGCGGCGCTGTTGGCGGGGCTGGTGCTGTCGGTGCTGCTGCGCACGAAAAGCAGCCATGAGGCACGCGCGCGCGACCTGGCCGAATCGCTGGCCGCCGTGGCCCAGCTCAACATCGGCAGCGAGCTGGCGCAGGTGGACGCGGTGCTCCAAAGCAGCCTGCAGGAGCTGGCCGCCACCCGCGACCGGCTGGATGACCAGGCGCTGAACCGCCTGCTGCGCGACCGCGCCGGCCTGCTGCCGGCGGTGGAAGACCTGCACCTGTCCGACACCCGGGGCCACATGCGCTGGGGCAGGGGGCTGGCGGACGTGTCGGCCCCCGGCCTGGCCGATGCACACGGCCATACCCACGCCACCGCCGCCGAGCTGGCGCATGGGTCGGCGCCCATCCTGTCGGGGCCGGAACGCTCGCCGCTCACCGGCCAATGGGTGATGGTGGTGTCGCGGCCCTTGATGGTGCGTGGGCGCTTCCAGGGCATGCTGTGCGCCACCATCTCGGCAGACCATGTGGCGCGGCTGTTCGCCCGCTATGAGCTGGGCCTGCACGATGCCATCACGCTGCGCACGGACGACCTGCGCATGGTGGCGCGGCGCGCGCCGGGTGTGCCGAACCAGGGCGACGTGGGCATGGCCGCCGTTTCGTCGCAGCTGCGCGAGGCCACCCAGCGCCAGCCCGATGGCGGCTGGTTCGTCTCCCGCGCGGCCATCGACAACCTGCCCCGCACCACCGCCTACCGGCGGGTGGAAGGCTGGCCCTTGACGGTGTTTGCCGGCGTCAGCAACGAACGCTTCTTCCAGCCCTGGCGCGAGCAGGCGGTGCAGGTGGCCGGCACCGCGGTGCTGGCCTGGCTGCTGCTGCTGGCCGCCACCGTGGCCATCTTCCGCTTCGGCGCGCGCGAGGCCCTGGCCATGGACCAGGTGGCCGCCCATGCCCGCGCGCAGCGCGAGGCGCAGGAGCGCGAGACGCGGCTGCTGAAGGAACAGGCCGCCATGCTGGACAACGACCTGGTCAGCATGGCGCGGGTCAGCGGGCGCGCGATCCGGTGGTGCAACGTGGCGCTGGAAAGGCTGCTGGGCTATGGCCCCGGCGAGCTGATCGACCAGTCGATGCGCGTGCTGTATGCCGACGAAGCCAGCTTCGAGCGCACCGGCCGCGAGGCCTACCCGCTGCTGCAGGCCGGCAGCAGCTACCGCACGCAGGTGCCGATGCGTCGCAAGAACGGCGAGGTGATCTGGGTGGAGATCACCGGCACCCGGCTGGCCGACGACAGCAGCTTCTGGATGGCGGTGGACGTGACTGCCGCCAAGGCCGCCCATGAACGGCTGCTGCACGTGGCCCACCACGACCCGCTGACCCAGTTGCCCAACCGCACGCTGCTGCTGGAGCGGCTGCGGCACAGCCTGGCGCTGCGCAGCCGTTCCGGCGCGGGGCTGGCGGTGTGCTACCTCGACCTCGATGGCTTCAAGGCCGTCAACGACCGCTTTGGCCACGACGCGGGCGACGCCTTGCTGGTGGCCGTGGCGCGCCGGATGCAGGGCCAGCTGCGGCCCAGCGACACCGTGGCCCGCATCGGCGGCGATGAGTTCGTGCTGGTGCTGGCCGAACTGGCGCCGGCCGACTGGCGGCCGCTGCTCGACCGGCTGGTGGAAGCGGTGCGGCAGCCCGTGGCGCTGGGCGACGGCCGGGCCGTGCAGGTGGGCGCCAGCGTGGGTGTGGTGGCGGCCGCGGCCGAGGCCGATCCGCACACCTTGCTGGGCCTGGCCGACCAGGCGCTGCTGCGCGCCAAGCGCGAAGGCAAGGGGCGGGTGGTGCTGGCCTGAAGCCCGGGCGGCGGTCGCTCTAGACTGCGGCCATGAGCGACGACGCCATCCAACCGCACCTGGCGCAGGCCCAGGCCGACCCTGACCCGCAGGAAACCGCCGAATGGCGCGAGGCGCTGGCCGCGCTGCTGGCCGCGGCCGGCCCGCAGCGGGTGCGCGAAATCATGGACGTGCTGGCCACCGACGCCCGCCACCCGCGTGTGGGCTGGCAGCCGGCGCTGGGCACGCCCTACGTCAACACCATCCCGGCCGAGCGGCAGCCGGCCTTTCCGGGCGACCTGGCCATCGAGGAGCGGCTGGCTTCGCTGATGCGCTGGAACGCGCTGGCGATGGTGGTGCGCGCCAACCAGGCTTATGGTGAGCTGGGCGGCCACATCGCCAGCTATGCCAGCGCGGCCGACCTGTTCGAGGTGGGCTTCAACCACTTCTTCCGCGGCGGCGCGGCACGCGACAGCGACCTGGTGTTCTACCAGCCGCATTCGGCGCCCGGCGTGTATGCGCGGGCCTTTCTGGAAGGCCGGCTGACCGAGCACGACCTGGCCCACTACCGGCAGGAGATCGCGGCCACGCGCGCCGGTGCCCGCGGCCTTTCCAGCTACCCGCACCCGTGGCTGATGCCGGACTTCTGGCAGTTTCCGACCGGCTCGATGGGCCTGGGGCCGATCAGCGCCATCTACCAGGCGCGCTTCATGCGCTACCTGCACCACCGCGGCCTGCTGGACACCGCGCAGCGCAAGGTGTGGGGCGTGTTCGGCGACGGCGAGATGGACGAGCCCGAAAGCATGAGCGCGCTGACCCTGGCCGCGCGCGAGAAGCTGGACAACCTGGTGTGGGTGGTCAACTGCAACCTGCAGCGGCTCGATGGCCCGGTGCGCGGCAACGGCCGCATCATCGACGAGTTGGAGGCGCTGTTCGCCGGCGCCGGCTGGCGCGTCATCAAGCTGGTGTGGGGTTCTGACTGGGACGGCCTCTTTGCCCGCGACACCGAAGGCGTGCTGCAACGCACCTTCGCCCGCACCGTGGACGGCCAGCTGCAGACCTTCGCCGCCAAGGACGGCCGCTACAACCGCGAGCACTTCTTCGGCCAGGACCCGGCGCTGGCCGCGCTGGCCCAGGGACTGACCGACGAGCAGATCGACCGCCTCAAGCGCGGCGGCCACGACCTGGTGAAGATCCATGCGGCCTACCACGCCGCCGTGCACACCACCGGCCAGCCCACGGTGATCCTGGCGCAGACCAAGAAGGGCTACGGCATGGGCGAGGCCGGCCAGGGCCGCATGACCACCCACCAGCAAAAGAAGCTGGACCGCGACGACCTGATCGCCTTCCGCAACCGCTTTGCGCTGCCGCTGACCGACGAGCAGGCTGCGCGGCTGGACTTCGTCAAGCCGGCGCCCGACAGCGCCGAGATGCGCTATCTGCAGGAGCGGCGGGCCGCGCTGGGCGGCTTCGTGCCCGCGCGCAGCGCCAGCGCGCAGCCGGTGGCGGTGCCGCCGCTGGCGCGCTATGGCGAGTTCGCCGTTGCCGCCCAGGGCAAGGAGATGAGCACCACCATGGCCTTCGTGCGCATGCTCACCGGCCTGCTGAAAGATGGCGCGCTGGGCCCGCGCATCGTGCCCATCGTGGCCGATGAAGCGCGCACCTTCGGCATGGCCAACCTGTTCAAGCAGGTGGGCATCTATGCCTTCAGCGGCCAGGCCTATGAGCCCGAGGACATCGGCTCGGTGCTCAGCTACCGCGAGGCCACCGACGGCCAGATCCTGGAAGAAGGCATCAGCGAAGCCGGCGCCATCAGCAGCTGGACGGCCGCGGCCACCAGCCATTCGGTGCACGGGCTGCCGATGCTGCCCTTCTACATCTACTACTCGATGTTCGGCTTCCAGCGCGTGGGCGACCTGATCTGGGCCGCCGCCGACCAGCGGGCGCGCGGCTTCTTGCTGGGGGCCACCGCGGGCCGCACCACGCTGGGCGGTGAAGGCCTGCAACACCAGGACGGCGCCAGCCTGCTGCAGGCCAGCACCGTGCCCAACTGCCGCGCCTACGACCCCTGCTTTGCCGGCGAATTCGCGGTGATCCTGGACCACGGCATGCGCGCCATGCTGGAGCGGCAGGAAGACGTCTTCTACTACGTCACCCTGATGAACGAGAACTACGCCCAGCCCTCGTTGCCGGAGGGCGTGGCGCAGGACGTCATCAAGGGCCTGTACCGCCTGGCGGTGCAGCGGCCGGCCCAGCCCCCGCTCGGGAAGGTGCGGCTGATGGGCAGCGGCACGATCCTTCGCGAAGTGCTGGCCGCCGCCGAGCTGCTGGCCACCGAATGGCAGGTGGAGGCCGAAGTGTTCAGCGCCACCAGCTTCTCCGAACTGGCACGCGACGCGGCCGGAGTGGAGCGCTGGAACCGCCTGCACCCCCAAGAGGCGCCGCGCAGCAGCCACCTGGCGCAGTGCCTGCCCGGCGACGACCCGGTCATCGCCGCCAGCGACTACGTGCGCGCCTGGCCGCAACTGGCCGGCGCCCACCTGCAGGCGCCGTTCACCGCCCTGGGCACCGACGGCTTCGGCCGCAGCGACACGCGGGCCGAGCTGCGCCGCTTCTTCGAGGTCGACCGCGGCCACGTGGTGCTGGCCGCCTTGACCGCGCTGCGCCAGCAAGGCCGCGTGGACGCCGAGGCCTGCAGCCGCGCCATCAGCCGTTTCGGGCTGGACGCGGCGGCAGGTGTGCCCTGGGGGCGGTGAACCGGGTCAGCCCGCCCGCTTCAGGCGGCGGCGCGACACCAGCACGACGCCCGCCAGGCCGGCGCCCATCAGCGCCAGGCTGGCGGGTTCCGGCACCGCGGTGACGGACACCGCGTCCAGGTAGGCGGTGCCTGTCGGATCCACGAAGTTGAAGGCCAGGGTCATGGTGGGCCCGGTGGTCATGCCGCTGAACTGGTACAGCTGGTAGGCGCTGGTGCTCAGCGAGGGCAGCGTCAGCTGCTGGCCGCCGAAGCTCACGCTGAAGCTGCTGCCCGGGGCTTCGTCGGCCTGGAAGGCGAACGAGAGGTTCCAGGTGCGGCCGGCGCCGCCCACGTCCAGCGTCTGGGTGATGCTGCTGCCGGTGAGAGACCCGAAGTAGGCTTCGCAGCTGCCGGCAAAGGCGCTGCCGGCGTCGCACAGCACGGCGTCGTAGTCGCTGTCGCCGCTTTGCACCCAGCCGGCAAAGCCGCGTTGTTCAAAGCCGCCGTTGACGACCAGCTCGGTGCTGGCCTGTGCCGGCGCTGCCGCCGCTGCCAGGGCGGCCAGCGCCAGGGCGCAAGCCCACGAATGTTGTTGAGTCACGTTCAGTTCCCTCGAGTGGTTGAATGGGTCAGGCGGGCGATCAGGACGCGGTGAGCGTCACCTTGCCGCCCTGGTACGAAATGCGGTACTGGCGGCCGCCGGCCGACACCAGCGCGCCTTCGCCCAGACCGGTGAAGTTGCCCAGCACGGTGCCGGCCTGGATCAGCGTGAACACGTCGCCCGCGTTGGAAGCGGCCGCCACGTCCAGCAGCAGGCTGCCGCCCAGCGCCACGGTGCCGGTGGCCTGCAGGCGGGTGGAGGCGCCGTTGGCCTTGAGCGTGGCCTTGAAGCTGCCGCCCAGCGCCACCTTCACGGCATTGGCGCGCAGCACGTCGCCGGCCGGGATGGCCAGGCTGGCCACCACGCTGCTCACGCCCGCGGATTCGGCGCCCGTCACTCCCGGGGCCAGCATGCCGCCCTTGAGCACGGAGATGGTGCCATCCACCTTGCCGGTGCCGCCCAGCGTGCCGCCGTTGGCCACCGTCACGCCCGAGCTGTTGTTGCCCACGATGGACAGCTTGCCGCCCGTGACCGTGGAGCCGCCGGCATAGGTGTTGTTGCCCGCCAAGATCAGCGTGCCGCTGCCGGCCTTGGTGAGCGAGGCCGTGTACTGGCCGCGGTCGATCTTGCCCTGGATGTGCGTGGCGCGCGCGTCCATCCATTCCTTGCGCCACTTCACCGCGTCTTCGTAGGCGATCTTGTCGTAGGTCTCGGGCCGGCCATTGGTGATGGCCTGCACGGCCGGGTCATTGAGCAGACCCTGCAGCACGAAGGCCTGCTTGTTCAGCGTGCCATTGGGGTTGAGCACGTTGGGGCTGAACTCGCCCGCCATCGCAATGCCTTGCTGGCGGTAGGCGGCCAGCCATTGCAGGTCTTCCTTCTCGCGCTGCTTCAGGGCCACCTGACCGATGTCGTTGGACCAGACGTCCAGCGGCGTCTTGCTCATGTTGTAGAGCATCGGGCTCAGGAACTGCGCCGGCCCGTACATGCCCTTGGCCAGGTCGGGAATGCCCCAACCCCAGCGCTCGTCGGGCAGGCCGTCGGGCGCGGTCCAGGCGATCGACGCGCCGGTGGGCGAGACCTGGCCGGTGCCCAGGAAGCGCACGCCGTCGGTCATCTTGTTGTTGGCGGTGGTGAGCATCACCTCACGCACCTGCTTGGCGTCCATGTTCGGGAAGCGCGACAGCAGCACGCCCATGGCGCCCGTGGCCACCGGCGTGGCCGGCGAAGTGCCGCTGGAGTTGGAGTAATTGCCGTCGCCGCTGCTGCTGGTGGTGCGCACCGAATTGGAAGGCGTGGACACGCTCCACCACTTGGCCAGCCCGGCTTCGTTGAAGCCGAATTGCTTGGTGTATTCGGGCGTGGCGTTGGTCGGGGGCTGCACGCCGCCCACGGCCACGAATTGCGCTTCCGCCGCCGGATTGAACATCGGGTAGGCCGGGCGGAAGTACGGATTGCTCCAGTCGTTGTTGCCCGCCGAGCGGACATTGACGGTGCCCGTCACCTTGATGGCGTCCCAGATGGCGTCCATGAACGACAGCCCGGGGTATTTCGGGTTGTATTGGATGCCATTCCTGGAATAACTCTTCTTGGTGAAGAAGTATTGGTATTCCAGGTCTTTCAGATATTCATTGGGAATGATGCTGGCCATGGCAGCGGGATTGACGCTGTCCTTGCCCGCCAATTGATATCCGTTGACCAGATTGCCGTTCTCGCCCAGGTCGTTGCCCGAGCCGTCATACCGGGTTCGGTTCAGCGTCTGGACATAGGAGCCCCAGCTGCTGTTGATCACCTTCACGCCCGCGTCCACCAGCGCCTTGTTGGCGGTGTACCAATACACGTAGTCGTGGAAAGGCCCGTGCGACTGGGTGTCGGAGCCGCCGGTGCGCGCCACGTACATCATCGACGCGAAGGCGATGCCGTGCTGCGCATTGCCGTCGCGGGTGGCGGAGGTCACGCCCAGCATGCCGGTGCCGTGCGAGTAGTCGCTGGTGCGGGCCAGGTCGCCGTCGACGGTGAAGGGGTCACCGGCGGTGAACGGGTTGCCCGGCGTCGGCGTGCTGCGGTAGCCGAAGCCCGAGGTGCCGTAGATGCCGCTGGCGCGCACCGGCGCGATCAGGCTGGTTTGAAAGGCTTCGTGCGTGGGCCGGTAGCCCGAGTCCATCATGCCCAGGGTCGCGCCCTGGCCGTAGTAGCCCAGCGCGTAGGCGGTGGAGGCGTTGATGGCCACCAGCTGCCAGGCGGCATTGATGGTGCTGCCCACGGCCGGGTTGATGCCGGTGAAAAAGCCGTATTCCGGCGTTTCCCAGCTGGCCTTGGCGGCCGGCAGCTCCTGCGCGTTGCGTGCCACGTAGCCGGGGTCGCCCGGGTACGACCACTGGTTGGCGTTGGCCGCTGCGGCGGCCAACACCATCACGGACAGGCAGGCCAGCGGCACGGCGCGCAGGCGCGGCGCGCGCACCCGGCGTGTCATTTCAAAACTGCCATCAATGCGGTGACTTCGATTCATTCCGACCTCCAGTTGATTATTCCGGCATGCGTTGCTGCCATGGCGGTCAGGGTGCTTCGAAAACGAGGGAAGAGCGCGCCAGTCATACCGCTTCGAAAATCAGACCGCCGGGCGTAATTCGCATGTTCCATGCCAGCGCGCCTGGGCAAGATAGTCGCTGGCGGTGCGCCCGCACACGGGGTTTGCAGCGGCTTGCCAGCGGGTCGGAAAACCGTCTCCGCCAACGGCCGAGAAAATGGTTTTCCGTTTTTGGGCGGCCGGCGCCGATGGGCACATCGATTGCCGTTGCCTTGGCATGACAACCGCCACCTACCACCCCAGCGGGGGCTTCGACCGCCCCCTCCATCCCTTGCATGCGTTGCTGCTGGCCGGCAGCGTGCCGCTGTTCCTGGGCGTGCTGCTCAGCGACGTGGCCTATGCCAACAGCGCCCAGGTGCAGTGGAAGAACTTCGCTTCCTGGCTCAATGCCGGGGCCTTGCTGTTCAGCGGCCTGGCGCTGCTGTGGGCGCTGATCGGGCTGTTCACCGTGGCCGGCCGGCGCCGGCGGCCGTTGCTGTCGGCCCTGTTGCTGCTGGTGGGCTGGGTGATCGGCTTCATCAATTCCCTGGTGCATGCCAAGGACGCCGCCGCCAGCCTGCCCGAAGGCGTGGTGCTGGCCGCCATCGTGTTCGTGGTGATGGCGGTGGCCAGCTGGCTGGGCCTGGCGGCCACGCCGCGGGAGGTGCGGGCATGAAGCGCATCGTCCAACCCCTGCTCGTGCTGCTGCCCCTGGCCTGGCTGGCGGCCTGCTCCGGCAGTGCCGAGCCGCCGGTGTACGGCGCCGAACCCAGCCTGCCCGCGCCCCAGCGCGGCCTGCTGCCCTCGATGAAGATCGCCGAGCCGGCGCTGTGGGGCGACCAGCGCCCGCAGGTGCCCGAGGGCTACCGCATCACCGCCATCGCCACCGACCTGCAGATTCCGCGGCAGACGCTGGTGCTGCCCAATGGCGACATCCTGGTGGCCGAAGGCCGCGGCGGCGGCGCACCGGCCCTCACGCCCAAGGACGTGATCGCCGGCGTGATCAAGGCACGTGGCACCAGCCCCGTGAAGGGCGGCAACCGCCTGACGCTGCTGCGCGATGCCAATGGCGACGGCGTGTACGAGTCGCGCACCGTGTTTGCCGACAACCTGAATGCGCCTTACGGCCTGGCGCTGGTGGGCAACCGGCTGTACGTGGCCAACCAGGACGCGTTGGTGCGCTTTGATTACCAGCCGGGGCAGTTCACGGCTTCAGGGCCGCCGGTCAAGGTGACCGACCTGCCCAGCGCCATCAACCACCACTGGACCAAGTCGTTGACCGCCAGTGCGGACGGCAAGTACCTGTACGTGGGCATCGGCTCCAACAGCAACATCACCGAGCGCGGCATGCCTGCCGAGATCGACCGGGCGATGGTGTGGCAGATCGATGCCGAGACAGGCGCCCACCGGCCCTACGCGACCGGCCTGCGCAACCCGACGGCGCTGACCATCCAGCCCGGCACCGGCCAGCTGTGGGTGACCGTCAACGAGCGCGACGAGATCGGGCCGAACCTGGTGCCCGACTACGTGACCTCGGTGCGTGAAAACGCCTTCTACGGCTGGCCCTACAGCTACTGGGGCCAGAACGTGGACACCCGCGTGCAGCCACAGGACCCGGCCAAGGTGGCGGCCGCGGTGCGGCCCGACTATGCGCTGGGCTCGCACGTGGCGGCGCTGGGGCTGGCCTTCTCCAACCCGGCCATGGGCACCCGCTTTGCGGACGGCCTGTTCGTGGGCGAGCACGGCAGCTGGAACCGCAGCCCGCCCAGCGGTTACCGGGTGATCTTCGTGCCCTTCCGCGATGGCCGCCCGGCCGGCGAGCCGGTGGACGTGGTCACCGGCTTCTTCGGTGAAGACGGCAAGACGCGTGGCCGCCCGGTGGGCGTGACGGTGGACCCGCGCGGTGCGCTGCTGGTGGCCGACGACCTGTCCAACACCTTGTGGCGGGTGACGCCGGCCCCATAAGCAGGCTGGGGCGGCGCCCTTAGGCGCGCTGCCCCGCCCTCAGGGCGCGCTGCCCCGCGCGTAGGGCGGCAGCGGTGCGCCGCAGTCGCTGCAATAGCGGGCCTGCGGCGCAT
>NZ_CAXFDV010000687.1:0-6821 GCF_964001545.1 uncultured Aquincola sp. | reverse complement strand
GCCGCGCTGTTCCTGCTGGCCGAGCTGGTGGCTGCGCAACGGGGCGATGCCGGCGGCACGCTCAAGCCTGCATCGCCGGTGGCGCAGCCGCTGCTGCTGGGCCTGCTGCTGTTGCTGGGCGGTGCCTCGGTGGCCGGCCTGCCGCCGCTGCCCGGCTTTTTGGGCAAGGTGATGATCCTGCAGGCCGCCCACGGCGCGGCCGCGCCCTGGGTGTGGGCGGTGGTGCTGGGCGTGGGCTTCTTCACCCTGGTGGGCCTGGCGCGCGCCGGCAGCATCCTCTTCTGGGCGGTGCGGCCGCAGGCGCCCGATGCCGCGGCCTGCAGCGCCGGTGCCAGCCCGCGGTTGCTGGCGCCGATGTTCATGCTGGTGGCCGCCACGCTGGCCATGGTGGTGTGGGCCTCGCCGATCAAGCGCTACGTGGACGCAGCCGCGCAGCAGGTGACCGACCGCGCCGCCTATGCGCGCGCGGTGCTGGGCGATGCGCAGGCGCAGACGGTACGGCCCTTCCGTGCCAGGCCAGCAGGAGGTGTGCGATGAAGCGCCGCTGGTTCGCCCATCCGGTGCTGTCGCTGCTCACCGGCGCCGTGTGGCTGCTGCTGCAGGGCAGCGTCACGGTGGCCACGCTGTTGTGGGCCGTGATCCTGGGCTTGGGCCTGCCCTGGCTGGCGGGGCCTTTCCTGAACCCCGGCACCCGCCTGCATGCCTGGGGCCGTGCGCTGCAGCTGCTGGGCGTGGTGCTGTGGGACATCGTGGTGGCCAACCTGGCCGTGGCCTGGCTGGCGCTGAACCCGGCATCGCGCCCGCAGCCTGCCTGGGTGCGGGTGCCGCTGGACATCCGCCACCCCAACGGCACGGTGCTGCTGGCCGCCATCATCACCACCACGCCGGGCACGGTGTCGTGCGTGATCGAGCAGGCCCGGCCGGGCCGCGAGACGCCGGCCATCCTGGTGCATGCGCTCAACTGCACCGACCCGGCCGCGTTGGTGGCCGAGATCAAGTCGCGCTACGAAGCGCCGCTGCGGGAGATCTTCGAATGACCGACTGGCTGTTGTGGGCGCTGGACGCCGCCCTGGGACTGGCTTTGCTGGCCATGGTGCTGACGGCTTGGCGGCTGCTGCGCGGCCCCACGCTCACCGACCGTGTGCTGGCGGTGGACACGCTTTACGTCAACACCGTGGCGCTGGTGATCCTGCTGGGCCTGCGGCTGGGCAGCGACCTGCTGTTCGAGGCGGCGCTGCTGATCGCGCTGCTGGGCTTCGTGGGCACCGTGGCCCTGTCGCGCTTCGTCGCCCGTGGCGACGTCATCGAGTGAAGGACGCCGCATGAATGCCGCCACCGTCGCCAACCTCCATCCGCTGCTGCAGGCGGCCATGGCCGCCTTGCTGCTGATCGGCGGGCTGTTTCTGCTGGTGGGCGCCATCGGCCTGCTGCGCTTTGAAGACTTCTACATGCGGCTGCATGCGCCCACCAAGGCCAGCACGCTGGGCCTGGGTGCGCTGCTGCTGGCCAGCATGCTGTGGCATGCGGGGCAGGGCCAGTGGCTGCTGCGTGAGCTGCTGGTCACGCTCTTCATCTTCGTCACCGCGCCGGTGTCGGCACAGATGATGGCCATGGCCGCGCTGCACCTGCGGCTGGCCAGCAGCGCGCCGCTGCCCGACGAGCTCGATCTGCGCTGAGAGTTCCTCACCGGGCTGCGCGGCGGCACAAACCCTGCCGCGGGTTACACCCAGTTGCTGACCGCGTCGGTCAGATTCGATAGTCCGCCTGCTGTCGTCAACACCGATACAAGCAGGAGACAAGTCCATGGCCCAGAAGTCCTCGGGTCCGGCACAGGGGGCTGCACCCCGCCGGCGCTTTCTCAAGAACGCTGCTGCCGGTGGGGCGGCGGTCGGGGCCCTGGCGGCACCGGCCGTCAGCCAGGCGCAGACCACCACGCTGCGCTTTCAAAGTACCTGGCCGGCCAAGGACATCTTCCATGAGTTCGCCCAGGACTTCGCCAAGAAGGTGAACGACATGGCCGGCAGCCGGCTGAAGATCGAAGTGCTGCCCGCCGGCTCGGTGGTGCCCGCCTTCCAGCTGCTGGACGCGGTGAGCAAGGGCACGCTGGACGGCGGCCACGGCGTCATCGCCTATTGGTACGGCAAGAACTCGGCGCTGGCGCTGTGGGGCTCGGGCCCGGGCTTCGGCATGGACGCCAACATGGTGCTGGCCTGGCACTACTACGGCGGCGGCAAGGCGCTGGTCGAAGAGATCTACAAGAGCCTGAACCTGGACGTGGTCTCGTACCTGTACGGCCCCATGCCCACGCAGCCGCTGGGCTGGTTCAAGAAGCCGGTGGCCAAGGTCGAGGACATGAAGGGCCTGAAGTTCCGCACCGTGGGCCTGGCGGTGGACGTGTTCACCGACATGGGCGCGGCGGTGAATCCGCTGCCCGGCGGCGAGATCGTGCCGGCGCTGGACCGCGGGCTGATCGACGCGGCCGAGTTCAACAACGCCAGCAGCGACCGGGTGCTGGGCTTTCCGGACGTGGCCAAGAACTGCATGCTGCAGAGCTTTCACCAAAGCGGCGAGCAGTTCGAGATCCTGTTCAACAAGACCAAGCTGGACGCGCTGCCGACCGAGCTGAAGTCGGTGATCGACTATGCGGTGCAGGCCGCCAGCGCCGACATGAGTTGGAAGGCCGTGGAGCGCTACAGCAAGGACTACGAGGCGCTGAAGCAGCAGGGCATCAAGTTCTACAAGACGCCCGATGCGGTGCTGCGCGCGCAGCTGGCCTCGTGGGACAAGACGGTGGAAAAGAAGGCCAGCGAGAACCCGATGTTCAAGAAGGTGCTCGACTCGCAACGCGCCTTCGCCCAGCGTGCCGGCCAGTGGCAGAACGACTACTCGGTCGACTTCAAGATGGCCTTCAACCACTACTTCGGCCGCGGCAAGAAGACCTGAGCCGGGCGCCGCAGTCGTGATGCGAGACAGCTTGTGGGCGGTGGACCGCCTGTCCACCTTCGTGGGCAAATTGTTCGCGTGGACGGTGGTGCTGCTGACGCTGCTGATCACCTGGGAGGTGTTCTCGCGCTATGCGCTGAACAAGCCGCATGCCTGGGTGCTGGACATGCAGATCATGCTGTACGGCACCTTGTTCATGACCGCCGGCGCCTACACGCTGAGCAAGAACGGCCATGTGCGCGGCGACGTGCTCTATGGCTTTTTCAAGCCGCGCACGCAGGCCAGCATCGACCTGGTGCTGTACGTGCTGTTCTTCCTGCCCGGCGTGGTGGCGCTCACCTGGGCCGGCTGGCACTACGCGCAGGAATCGCTGGCCATCCGTGAGCAGACCTTCTCGGCCGATGCGCTGCCGCTGTACCCGTTCAAGTTCGTCATCCCGGTGGCGGGCGGGGTGCTGCTGCTGCAAGGTCTGGTGGACATCGCGCGCTGCGTGATCTGCCTGCGCAGCGGCAGCTGGCCGGCGCGCGAAGACGACGTGGAAGAGGTGGACGTGGACAAGCTCAAGGAGATGGTGCACGTCAGCGATGCCGACGTGGAAGCCGCCGCCCGCGAAGGTGCCGCCAGCACCGGGGGCCGTGCATGAAGCTGCGCAAGGAGTTGTGGTTCGGCTTCAGCCTGATGGCCATCATCGTGCTGCTGGTCATCGGCATGCTGGTCAGCGTGCCGGTGATCACCAACGGCCACATCGGCCTGGTGATGCTGGCGCTGGTGGTGGTGGCCATCATGCTGGGCTTTCCCACGGCGTTCACGCTGATGGGCATGGGCATGCTGTTCACCTGGCTGGCCTATGAGCGCAACACCACGCGCACGCTGGACCTGATGGTGCAGTCGGCCTACAAGACCATGTCGAACGACGTGCTGATCTCGATCCCGCTGTTCGTCTTCATGGGCTACCTGGTCGAGCGGGCCAACCTGATCGAAAAGCTGTTCAAGAGCCTGCACCTGTCTTTGGCGCGCGTGCCGGGCAGCCTGGCGGTGGCCACGCTGGTGACCTGCGCGGTGTTTGCCACCGCCACCGGCATCGTGGGCGCCGTGGTCACGCTGATGGGCCTGCTGGCGCTGCCGCAGATGCTGCGCGCCGGCTACAGCGTGCCGATGTCGGCCGGCGCCATCACCGCGGGCGGCTGCCTGGGCATCCTCATCCCGCCGTCGGTGCTGCTCATCGTCTACGGCGCCACGGCCGGTGTGTCGGTGGTGCAGCTGTATGCCGGCGCACTGCTGCCGGGTGTGATGCTGGCCGGGCTGTACGTGGTGTACGTGGTGCTGCTGGCCAAGCTCAAGCCCAGCCTGGCGCCGCCGCTCACCGCCGCGCAGCGCCTGGTGCCGCTGCCCGCGCCGCTGGTGGCGGTGGGCGCACAAGGCCACCGGCATGCGCTGCCGGCGCTGTGGGGCGCCATCAAGGGCCGGCGCAATGCGGCGGTGCCCACCCGCTACCTGCTGGGGCAGCTGGCGATTGCGCTGGCGCCGGCACTGCTGTTCGCGGCGGTGGCCATCGGCGGCTACGAGCTGGCCACCCGCGTGGCCGCACCCGAGGCCGACAGCGGTCTGCAGGAGATGGGCGCGGGCGGGGGTGGGGCCGAGCGTGAAGGCAGCGGCCTGGCCGAGCCGCCGACGGAAGGCGGCCTGGCCGAACCACCGGCCGAAGGGGGCCTGGCCGAGCCGCCGGCCGAGGGCGCGCTGGCGGAGCCGCCGCAGGCCGCAGGGGCCTTGTCAGAGCCGCCGGGCGCTGCCGGCGGTGTGGCCGAGCCCCCGCAGGCCAGCGGCGCCGTGAGCGAGCCGCCCGGCGCCACCAGCGGCCTGGCCGAGCCCCTGACGGCTGCCGCCGCCAGCCCTGCGCCCGGCGCTGCCGGCGAAGCCGCCACACGCCAACCCGCCCCGCGCGGCTATTGGATTGCGATGGGCATCGCCGCGGTCGGCGTGTTGCTGTTCTATGCGCTGCTGAGCTTCACGCGGCTGGAAATCTTCAAGATGCTGCTGTCCAGCTTCTTCCCGCTGATGGTGCTGATCCTGGCGGTGCTGGGCTCCATCGTGCTGGGCCTGGCCACGCCCACCGAGGCGGCGGCGGTGGGCGCCTTCGGCGGCGCGGTGCTGGCCGCGGCCTATGGGCGGCTCAACCTCACGGTGGTCAAGGAGTCGGTGTTCCTCACGGCCAAGACCTCGGCCATGGTGTGCTGGCTGTTCGTCGGCTCGGCCATCTTCTCGGCCGCGTTTGCGCTGCTGGGCGGGCAGGAGCTGGTGGAGCAGTGGGTGCTGGGCATGAACCTCACCAAGACCCAGTTCCTGGTGCTCAGCCAGGTCATCATCTTCGTGCTGGGCTGGCCGCTGGAGTGGACCGAGATCATCGTGATCTTCATGCCCATCTTCGTGCCGCTGCTGGACAACTTCGGCGTCGACCCGCTGTTCTTCGGCCTGCTGGTGGCGTTGAACCTGCAGACCGCCTTCCTGAGCCCGCCGGTGGCGATGTCGGCCTTCTACCTGAAGGGCGTGGCGCCCAAGCACGTGACGCTGAACCAGATCTTTGCCGGGATGATTCCGTTCATGGGCATCCAGGTGGTGGCCATCGTGCTGCTGTATGCCTTCCCGGGCATCGGCCTCTGGCTGCCGCAGGTGCTTTACGGCAGGTAGTCCTGCGGCTCCTTGCGAGGCCGCCACAGCAGCCATACCGCCAGAAAGCCCACGATGGCGGCGACGACCGCCATCACCGCCAGCCCCACGATCAGCGGGGCGCCGGCGTCCTGCACCGTGTCCCAGGCGGCCGACAGCCAGCCCTGGTGCGCGGCCGCCGCTTCCACGTGGCGGCTCACCGCATCGGCGGCGGCTTCGTCGTCGCCGTCGCCCAGCACGCCCTGGCCGATGCGGTGCGCCAGCCAGTAAAGCGGCGCAAACGTCAGCGGGTTGGTGATGAAGGTGGCGCCCGCCGCCACGCCCAGGTGGGCGCGCAGCCACACCGCGAACAGCGCCGCGGCGAAGAACTGGGCAAAGGGCAGCAGCAGCCCGAAGAACAGGCCAATGGCCACCGCCCGCGCCACGCAGCCGCGTTCCAGGTGCCACAGGCGGTCGTCCTGCAGGTGATGGGCCACCGGCGACAGCCAGCGGGACTGCAGGAGGTCTTCCCGGCTCGGAATCCAGCGCATGGTGTGGGGGCCTGTGGCGCTGGCGGTCAGTGGTCGCGGGCGCCGTGGCCGCCGCCCATCACCCGGTCGGCCGCCGCGATGGCCAGCGCCGAGAACAGGAAGGCGATGTGGATCAGCGTCTGCCACATCAGCACCTTGTCGGTGTAGTTGGCCGCATTGATGAAGGTCTTGAGCAGGTGGATCGAGCTGATGCCGATGATGGCGGTGGCCAGCTTGACCTTGAGCACCGAGGCATTGACGTGGTTCAGCCATTCGGGCTGGTCGGGGTGGCCTTCGAGCCGCAGGCGCGAGACGAAGGTTTCGTAGCCGCCGACGATCACCATGATCAGCAGGTTGGAGATCATCACCACGTCGATCAGCGCCAGCACCACCAGCATGATCACCGTCTCGTTCAGCGAGGTCACGGGCACATCGGTCTTGTAGCCGATGCTGGAGATCAGCTTCTGCAGCGCCACGTCGTTGCCGAACACGGCTTCGATCAGGTGCACCAGCTCGACCCAGAAATGGAAGACGTAGACGCACTGCGCCAGGATCAGGCCCAGGTACAGCGGCAGCTGCAGCCAGCGGCTGGCAAAGATCAGGTTCGGCAGCGGGCGCATGCGAACGGTGGTCGGGTCGGGCAGCTGGGCCATGGGGTGACGAGGGGTGTCGCAGTTGGAAATCGAGGCCGCGAGTTTATGCGGC
>NZ_CAXFDV010000686.1:0-2361 GCF_964001545.1 uncultured Aquincola sp. | reverse complement strand
GTGCCCTTGTCCACGGTGCTGCCGGCCGCGGCCAGCAGCGCGATCACCTTGCCGGGCATGGGCGCACGCAGGCCGCCGTGGGCATCGTCGCCCTGGCCGCCGGTGTGCAGCGTGTCCACCCGCACCAGCGCATGCGCATGGCCATCGAGGAACACATGCCGCCGCTCACCGGCCACCACCACCGCGGCATGCAGCCGGCGCTCGCCCAGCTGGGCATGCAGGCGGCCGCCGTCGGCGGCCAACTCGCCGCGTGCAAAGACGGGCGCGCCACCGTCGAGTGACAGCTGCCAGCCGCCCGGCACGCTGGTGGCCGCCACGCTGCGCTGCAGCTCGCCGCGGCGCAGCCGCAGCTCACGCGCGGCCTGGCCGTTCAGGCGCCAGCCGTCCAGCGCATCCCACGGCGAAAGGGCGGCGCTGCGCTTGGCCTGGGCCGCGCCTTCGTGCAGCAGCTCGGCCAGTGCGGCCAGCAGCCAGGCTTCGTCGGGCGGGTCCGTCGCTTCAGGAAACAGGAAGGCCTGTTCGCGCTCGATCAGGCCGGTGTCCAGGTCGGCCTGGGTGAAGGCCGGGCATGCCGCCAGCCGCGCCAGGAACTCCACGTTGTTGGCCACACCCACCACGCGGTACTGGGCCAGCGCGCTGCGAATCCGGGCCAGCGCCAGGTCGCGGCTTTGGTCCCACACGATGAGCTTGGCGATCATCGGGTCGTAATGCGGCGTGATCTCGTCGCCCTGCTCCACGCCGGTGTCGATGCGCACATGCGCGCCCTCGGCGGGCGGCGCCAGGTGGATCAGGCGGCCGGTGGAGGGCAGGAAGCCCTTGTCCGGGTCTTCGGCATAGATGCGCGCCTCGATGGCATGGCCGTCGATGCGCAGCTGTTCCTGCGTCAGCGGCAGCGGCTGGCCGGCGGCCACGCGCAGCTGCCACTCCACCAGGTCCAGGCCGGTGATCATCTCGGTGACCGGGTGCTCCACCTGCAGCCGGGTGTTCATCTCCATGAAGTAGAAGCTGCCGTCCTGGTGGGCAATGAATTCCACCGTGCCGGCGCCCACGTAGCCCACGGCCTTGGCCGCTTCCACCGCGGCGCGGCCCATGGCGGCGCGGCGCTCGGGCGTCATGCCGGGGGCGGGCGCTTCTTCCAGCACCTTCTGGTGCCGGCGCTGCACCGAGCAGTCGCGCTCGAACAGGTAGACCACGTTGCCTTGCGTGTCGCCGAACACCTGGATCTCGATGTGCCGCGGCTTGAGCACGTACTTTTCCACCAGCACGTTGGCATCGCCAAAGGCATTGGTGGCTTCGCGCTGGCAACTGGCCAGGGCGGCGGCAAAGTCTTCCGCGCGGTCGACCCGGCGCATGCCCTTGCCGCCGCCACCGGCGCTGGCCTTGATGAGCACCGGGTAGCCGATGCGGCCGGCCTGCTCGGCCAGGAAGGTGGGGTCCTGGTTGCTGCCGTGGTAGCCGGGCGTCAGCGGCACGCCGGCCTTTTCCATCAGCGCCTTGGCGGCCGACTTCAGGCCCATCGCCCGGATGGCCGAGGCCGGCGGGCCGATGAAGGTGATGCCGGCGGCGGCGCAGGCCTCGGCGAAGTCTTCGTTCTCCGACAGGAAGCCGTAGCCCGGGTGCACCGCCTGGGCGCCAGTGTCCTTGGCGGCCTGCAGGATGCGGTCGGCCACCAGGTAGCTCTCGCGCGCGGCGGCGGGGCCGATCAGCACCGCTTCGTCGGCCAGGCGCACATGGCGGGCATTGGCATCGGCCTCGGAATACACCGCCACGGTGGCGATGCCCATGCGACGCGCGGTCTTGATGACGCGGCAGGCGATCTCGCCACGATTCGCGATCAGGATCTTGGTGAACATGCTTGTGGCGCTCCAGTCCATCAGGCGCCCGGCTTCCAGGCCGGGGCGCGCTTGTCGAGGAAGGCGCTCAGGCCTTCGCGGGCTTCGGGCGTGGCGCGCAGCTCGGCGATGCGGCGGGCGGTGTCCTCGATCAAGGCCGCGTCCACCGGGCGGTTGGCCACCGCGCGGATCAGGTCCTTGGAAGCCGCCTGCGCCTTCGGGCCGCCGGCCAGCAGCGCGTCCACCAGGGCCTGCACCGCCGTGTCCAGCTGCTCGGGCTCGGCCACTTCGTGCACCAGGCCCAGTTCACGTGCCCGGGCGGCGCTCATGCGTTCGGCCGTTTGAAAGTAGCGATAAGCCTGCCGCTCACCGATGGCGCGCACCACGTACGGGCTGATGACACCGGGCAGGATGCCCAGGCGCACTTCCGACGTGGCAAAGCTGGCCGCGGTGGAAGCCACGCAGATGTCGCAGGCCGCGGCCAGGCCCATGCCGCCGCCCATGGCCGCGCCTTGCACCCGGGCCAGCG
>NZ_CAXFDV010000685.1:0-2929 GCF_964001545.1 uncultured Aquincola sp. | reverse complement strand
TTTCCAGACCAACATCCTGGCGCTGAACGCGGCGGTGGAAGCCGCCCGCGCCGGCGAGCAGGGCCGCGGCTTTGCCGTGGTGGCCGGCGAGGTGCGCACGCTGGCCCAGCGCAGCGCCGAGGCGGCCAAGGAGATCAAGAGCCTGATCGGCGCCAGCGTCGAGCGGGTGGAAAGCGGCTCGCAGCTGGTGACGCAGGCGGGCGCCGCCATGAAGGAAATCGTTGATCGGGTCAAGCATGTCACCGACACCATCGGCGAGATCACCCATGCCACGGCCGAGCAAAGCTCAGGCATCGGCCAGGTGAACACCGCCGTGGCCCAGCTGGACCAGATGACGCAGCAGAACGCGGCGCTGGTGGAACAGTCCACCGCCGCCGCCGAGAGCCTGAAGGACCAGGCGCAGCGGCTGGCCGGGGTGGTGCAGGTCTTTCGCCTGTAAACCCGGGTAAAGCGCCCCCCACGCATGAAGGGTCCCCCTCCAAGGGGGGTCGGGGGGCTGCGCAAAACGCCCTTGCGCGCCTAGCATGGCGGTGCCAGCCCCCTGGTGCTTCACCACCCCCGCCGCCATGCAACCTCAACCTCTTCCGCCCGAAGCCGCCCGCGTGCTGGCCGAAGCCGCCCAGGCCGCCGAGCAGCTCAACCAGTTGAGCACCCAGCTGCAGCTGCTGGCCATGGCGCTGGACGAGCTGACCACCGTCACCGACCCCGTCGTGCAGGCCCAGCTGGCCGCCACGGCCGATGCGGTGATTGCCAAGGCCAGGCGGGTCGGCTGATCCGCCGTGTGCCCGCCGGTTCAGCGGGCCAGCAGCATCCCCTCTTCCCACACGCCGCGCATCTTGTCCACGAGGCCCGTGGGCATGCGTTCGTCGACCTGCACCACCTGCAAGGTCTCGCTCATGCCCTGGGCGATGGCTCGCAGCACCGCCATTGGCTGGCTGACGCCACAGACACGACGCCCGAAATCG
Organism: uncultured Aquincola sp.; assembly: GCF_964001545.1. Lineage (NCBI taxonomy): Bacteria > Pseudomonadati > Pseudomonadota > Betaproteobacteria > Burkholderiales > Sphaerotilaceae > Aquincola > uncultured Aquincola sp. The sequence continues at coordinate 1,964 of NZ_CAXFDV010000685.1, read as the reverse complement.
ACCAGCTCAGCCTGCGTGGGGTAAGTGCGCGTGGCATGCCGACCGGCCCACAGCTTCAACGCCATCGTGTGATCCTGCAGCTCAGGTCCGCCGGGGTATCGCGTGTAGGTGTAGACCGTGGTCGTCACCACATCGAACATCGGCGCCAGCCAGATGTCGCGGCTGCTGCGGTACAGCACGCCAAAGTTCTTCAAGTGCGCATCGCCGTTACGCACCATGGCTGAAAATGCCACCTGCGCAAAGAACCTCTCCAGGTTGTCGCTGTGCAATTGCAGCTGGCGCAGCAGTTCGGCCACGCGCTGGTAACTGCCCTGGTACTTGCGGTCCGACAGCACATCACGCACACGCAGGCCGGCGAGCGCCGCGATGTCCTCGAAGCCCAGCCGCTCCAGCCGGCCATCATCGTGGGTCACCATGTCGAAGCGGTCCAGTACCAGCATCTGGCCGTCGTCCGACAGGGCGAAGCCCGGCACGTCGATGCCCGCGCGCCGGGCCGCCGTCAGGCACATGAACTCATTGGCCGCCAAGCCGGGATAGGCCGGGCTGGCCGCCTTCACGATCAGCGAAGGGATGGGCACCGTGGCGCGGTCCGGCACCATGATCTTGGGCTGCAGGCCGGCGATACCGGCACCGGTGCTCAGGTAGGCCGCCACCAGGTCGTCGAACACCTGCGGCGTGTAGCGGGTCTTCAGCAATGCAGCCTTGCCCATGGGCGGGGGCGGCGCAGCGTCGGCCGCGCCGGGCAGGCGATACCCGAGGCGTCCGATGCCGTTGCGGCCCACCAGGGCCAGCAGGTGCATCGGGGTCATCGGCTGCTTGGGGAACAGCTGGCGGATGCGCATGAACAGATCGCCCTCTGGCAGGTTCTGGTCCATGGGCGCAAACAGGTCGCCGTCCTGCCAGGTCAGGCGCTCGTCAGGCGGCATCAGCAAGGCCACCGCGGGCTGGTCGCCCGTGGGGTCGAGGTAGCGGAACTCGTAGCCGGACGTCTTCAGCAACTGGCCAGCCGCCGACCCATCGCCGATGGACACCTCCAGCGCACGCAACCGGGCCGGCAGCGGCTCAAGGGGTGTCGACGTCATCGGAGTCCTCGTCCATCTGGAAGCGCCGGGCCACCTCAGCGGCCGTCGGCAATCCCACCGGCTCCAGCCGCAGCGCCAGGCCCAGCGCAGCCATCACCGCCAGCAGCGACGAGACGGTGCTGTCTTCGCCCGCCTCCAGGCGATAGACCACCTCGCGCACTTTGCCAGCGCGCTGTGCCAGCTGGGATTTGCTCAGGCGCAGCGCTTGGCGGCGGGCCGCAAGCTGGCGGCCCAACTCATCGGGCAGACGTACGGTGCCAGTCATGGCTGACAGTTTGGCTCAGCAGCGCCAAAATTGCCAGCCATAACTTGCAATTTGGGGGTTACCAACCGTGGAACCGCCCCCAGGCCGCCAGACCGCCCTCCGGCGCCAAGGCCTGGTATTGCGGAAACTGCGCCCCGGTGGCGCAGGCGTGGTTGGGCAGGACGCGCAGGCGGGTGCCGATGGGCAGGCGGGCCACCACGTCTGACGCAGTGCCTTCGGCCAGCGACACGATGCCGTGCTCCTGGTTGGCCGATGACAGCAGCCAGCCGGGCATCGGCCTGCCGTCCAGCGTGCACACCTGGCCGTAGCCGAAGTCCTGCGCCTGCTTGCCGGTGCCGCGGTCGCGGCTCATCGCCATCCAGCCGGCATCCACGATGGCCCAGCCCTTGTCGGCCTGGTGGCCGATCACGGTGGTGAGCACGCTCAGCGCGATGTCGCCTTCGCTGCACACGCCCACGTTGCGCATCACCAGGTCGAACAACACATACACGCCGGCCCGCAGCTCGGTCACGCCCTGCAGCGACTGGGCGGCCAGCGCCGTGGGCGTGGAGCCCACCGAGACCACCGGGCACGGCAGCCCCGCCGCACGCAGGCGTTCGGCCGCGCGCACGCAGCCG
>NZ_CAXFDV010000684.1:0-3171 GCF_964001545.1 uncultured Aquincola sp. | reverse complement strand
TGGGCCTGCCGGCGCGGGTGGCGGTGCGCGTGAATCCCGACTTCGAGCTCAAGGGCTCGGGCATGAAGATGGGCGGCGGCCCCAAGCAGTTCGGCGTCGACGTCGAGCAGCTGCCCGGGCTGATGGCCGAGATCCGCGCCGCCGGCCTGGCCTTCGAAGGCTTCCACCTCTTCGCCGGCTCGCAGAACCTGCGGGCCGAATCCATCTGCGACGCGCAGCAGCAGTCGTACGCGCTGGCGCTGCGGCTGGCCGAGATCGCGCCGGCGCCGGTGCAGTTCCTGAACCTGGGCGGCGGCTTCGGCATTCCGTACTTTCCGGGCGAGCAGCGGCTGGACCTGGCACCGATCGGCGAGAACCTGGCCGGCCTGGTCGAGCGTGCCGCGCGCGAGCTGCCGCAAGCCTCGCTGGTGATCGAGCTCGGCCGCTACCTGGTGGGCGAAGCCGGCGTCTACGTGGCACGCGTGCTCGACCGCAAGGTGTCGCGCGGCCAGGTGTTTCTGGTGACCGACGGCGGCCTGCACCACCACCTGTCGGCCTCGGGCAACTTCGGCCAGGTGGTGCGCAAGAACTACCCGGTGACCATCGGCAACCGGCTGGGTGAAGAGGCGCGCGAGGCGGCTTCGGTCGTCGGCCCGCTGTGCACGCCGCTGGACCTGCTGGCCGACCGCATGCAGCTGCCGGTGGCGCGTGAGGGCGACCTGGCGGTGGTGTTCCAGTCAGGCGCCTATGGCGCCAGCGCCAGCCCGCAGAATTTCCTGGGGCACCCGGGCTGCGTGGAAGTGCTCGTCTGACTCCGCGGCGGGCTCAACCGCGCCCCAGATCCTGTTCCAGCGTGAAGCGCGCGCCCTCGTACTGACCCAGCAGTTCGGTCAGCAGCGGCATCAGCACGGCCAGCGTGTCGTGCAGCACGAACGGCGGGTTGATCACGAACATGCCGCTGCCGTGCAGGCCGAAGCCATCGCCATCGCCGCGGTGCACATGCAGCGTCACATGCAGCCAGCCCTTGGGCGCTTCCTTGGCGGCGGCCATCAGCCGCTTGGGCAGCTGCGCCGCTTCCACGATCTGCACCTGCGGGTACCACACCATCACCGTGCCCTGGGCAAAGCGGCTCAGGCATTCACGCACCGCGCCCACCACCTTGGCGTAGTCGGTCTTCAGCTCGTAAGAGGGGTCGATCAGCACCGCGCCGCGGCGCGAGGGCGGCGGCAGCTCCTTCTGCAGGCCGGCAAAGCCGTCGCTCATCAACACCTTGGTGTGCGGGCGCTGGCCGAGAAAGCTCTCGAGGATGCGGTTGTCGGTGGGGTGCAGTTCGTACAGACTCAGGCGGTCGGTCGGCCGCAGCAGCATCTGCGCCAGGCCGGGTGAGCCGGGGTACTGCTCCAGCGCGCCGCCGCCGTTGAACTGCCTGACCAGCGCCACGTAGTCGGCCAGCGCCGCCGGCAGGTCGGCCTGGTCCCAGAGGCGCCCGATGCCGGTCTCGAACTCGCCGCGCTTCTGCGCGTAGCGGCCTGCCAGGGCATAGCCGCCGGCGCCCGCGTGGGTGTCGACCAGGGTGTAGGGCTTGTCCTTTTCGCCCATGTAGCGAAGCACCTGGGTGAGCACCAGGTGCTTGAGGACGTCGGCATGGTTGCCGGCGTGGAAGGCGTGTCGGTAGGCGAGCATGCGTGCACTGTAACTAGCATGGATCGATGTGGGGCGTGCGCTGCAAGGTTGCCGCGGATTGCGTAGGCTCCGGGGGTTTTCCCTTTACAGCGAGAAGTTCAACCATGCCCACCCTGTTCGATCCGATCCGCATCGGCGACATCGAGCTCGCCAACCGCGTCGTCATGGCCCCGCTGACCCGCAACCGCGCCACCGGCCAGCTGCCCAACGACCTGACGGTGGCCTACTACGCCCAGCGCGCCAATCCGATGACTGGCTTCGGCCTGATCATCACAGAGGCCACGCAGATCATGCCGGAGGGCCAGGGCTACCTCGACACCCCGGGCATCCACAGCCCCGAGCAGGTGGCAGCCTGGCGCAAGGTCACCACCGCCGTGCACGCCCAGGGCGGCCGCATCGTGGTGCAGCTGTGGCATGTGGGCCGCATCTCGCACACCTCGCTGCTGCCCGGCGGCCAGGCGCCGGTGTCTTCCACCCACCGGGTGGCCAAGGGCAAGACCTACACGGCCAAGGGCTTCGAGGACGTGTCGCCGCCGCGCGCGCTGCGCACCGACGAGATCCCGGGCATCGTGCAGGCCTATCGCCATGCGGCGCGCTGCGCCATCGACGCCGGCTTCGACGGCGTGGAAGTGCATGCGGCCAACGGCTACCTGATCGAGCAGTTCCTGCGCGACAGCATCAACGACCGCACCGATGAATACGGCGGCTCCATCGCCAACCGCGCCCGCCTGCTGGTGGACGTGGTCAAGGCCGTGACCGACGAGATCGGCGGTGGCCGCACCGGCATCCGCCTGTCGCCCGTCACCCCGGTGAACGACGCCGGCCAGGACAGCGACCCGCAGGCGCTGTTCAACCACGTGGTCGAGCAGATCGCGCCGATGCACCTGTCGTACATCCACGTGATCGAAGGCCAGACCGGCGGCGACCGCGAAGTGGCGCCGTTCGACTACCAGGCCCTGCGGCAGCGCTTCCCCGGCGCCTGGATGGTGAACAACGGCTACGACCGCCAGATGGCGCTGGATGCGGTGGCCAACGGCAAGGGCGAACTGGTCGCCTTCGGCAAGCCGGCCATCGCCAACCCCGACCTGACGCGCCGCCTGCGCGAGAACGCGCCCTTGAACCAGCCTGACCAGAAGACGATGTACGGCGGCGGCTCCCACGGCTACACCGACTACCCGACGCTGGACGCGCAGACCGCCTGATGCCGACGGCCCAAGCCCGGCCCGCGCGGTGACGCGCCGCCCCGACGGCCGCTGGCTGCTGCGGGTGGCCGGCACGCTGGTGCTGGCCCTGCTCGCAGCCCTGGCCTGCGAGCGGCTGAACACGCCACTGCCCTGGATGATCGGCCCGCTGCTGGCCACCGCGCTGGGCTGCGTGGCCGGCTTGCCGCTGGCCGCGGCCGGGCCGCTGCGCAACGCCGGGCAGTGGGCCATCGGCACCTCGCTGGGGCTGTACTTCTCGCCGCAGGTGCTGGGCCTGCTGGGGCCGCTGGCGCCCGCGCTGCTGGCG
>NZ_CAXFDV010000683.1:0-15465 GCF_964001545.1 uncultured Aquincola sp. | reverse complement strand
GGCCGGTAGTGGTGGCAGGCGATCAGGCCCCACAGCCGACCCTCGTGCACCAGAGACACCACCAGCGTGGCCGTGACGCCCATGTTGCGCAGGTACTGCAGGTGCAGCGGCGACATGCTGCGCAGGTAGCTCATCGACATGTCCAGCTCCTGCCCGGTGGCCGGCAGCTGTCGCGGCACCAGGGGCGAAGCCGGCGCGTCCACGTCCACCAGCACCCGCACGCGGTTGCGCAGGTACAGGCTGCGCGCGCGCTGCGGGATGTCGGTGGCCGGGTAGTGGTGGCCCAGCAGCGATTCGAGCCGCGGGTCGCGCGCCTCCGCAATGATCTTGCCGTGCCCGTCGGGGTCGAACTGGTAGACCATCACCCGGTCGTAGCCGGTGAGTTCATGGATGCCCTGCACCGCCGCATCGGCCAGCGCGCCCAGGCTGGCGGCGGCCGACAGGCGCTGCACCGTGGCCGAGACGCAGGCCAGGGCCGTGGGCTCGTCGATGCCGGCGGTGTGGCGCTGGCTGGCAGCCAGCTGCACCGCTTCCACCTCCACCACCAGCAGGCCGCCGGCGGGCGGGCCGGGCACGCGGTGCAGGCTGCCTTCCAGCGCGCGCGGCATGCCATCGGCGGCGCTGGTGGCCTGCAGCGGCACCGGTTCATCCAGCGGCTGCGTGGCCAGCGCCGCCACCTCGGCGGCCAGGCTGCCGCCCAGCACCGACAGCGGCCGCTCCAGCAGCTGCCGCAGCGGCAGGCCCAGCACCTCGGCCACGTTGTCGCTGGCCTGCAGCACCAGGCCGTCGGCCGCGCGCAGCACCAGCAGGGCGCCATGCGGCTGCACCGAGCCGGCCAGGTGGATCAGCTCGCGCTCGCAGTTGCTGAGGTCGGCCTCGCCGAAGGCGGGTTGCTCGTTCACGGCGGCGGCACCCGCCCCAGCCGTTGCAGGCGCTGGCGCAGCTCGGCCGGCTCGATGCCCAGCTGCAGCGCGGCTTGGTCGTGGCGGCCACCGGCGGCGGCCAGCGCGGCATCGATGGCATGGCGTTCGGTGGCTTCGGTGGCCTCACGCAGCAGCGCGGGCAGCGGCAGCTGGCCCACACGCTGCGCGATGCGCTGCAGCGTGGCCATCAGGTCCAGCGGTGCCACCACGCGCGGCGTGGTGTCCAGTCGTTGCAGCACCAGGGCCACGCGTTCCTGGTCGCCATCGACCAGCAGCGAGGCCGACATCGCCACCCGCAGCGGCGAGCCCGCCGGGCCCAGCGTGGCCACCGGCTGCATGGCCATGCCCTGGCGGCGCACGTCCGACAGCAGCGCGGCCAGCTGCCGGTGCGGGTCGCCCAGCAGTTGCTGCACGGGCTGGCCCAGCAGCTGCGCCTCGCTGTCGGCGCCCACCCAGGCCAGCAGTGCGGCATCGGCCATCACCAGGCGGCCGGCGGCATCGGCCACCAGCACGGCGGTCTCGGCGCCGTCGGTCGTGGGGTCGGCCTCGGCCTGGCGTGCCCGCACCAGCCAGGGCGGCGGCAGGTCCTGGTCGGCCTGAGGCAGCGACGTGACCGCCACGTCCAGTGTGAGGGAGCCGCCGGCCTGCGGCAGCCGCAGCCGCACCTCGGTGGCATGGCGGTGGCCCGGTGCCAGCGCCAGCAGGTCGTGCAGCGGCGCCGGCAACGGCATGCCGGGTTCGCCGAACCAGCGGCGGGCGGCTTCGTTGGCGGCGATGGCGCGCAGCGCGGGCCCTTGCACCACCAGCACCGCATCGGTGGCCACCTGGGCCAGCAGCCGCTGGCGCGACTGGGCCTGCCGCAGCTGCCAGTAGTCGCGCTCCATCTCGCGCTGCGCCTCGACGAAGCGCTGCTGGATGGCGGCCACGGCCCGCAGGTCGCGGCCCACCGCCAGCAAGGGCCCTTCGGCGCCCAGCTGCAAGGCCGCGTAGCTGATCGGAATGAATTCGCCGTTGCCGCAGGCGTGGTTGACCTCGCGCCGGCGGGCCACGCCGTGGCTGCCGACTTCGGCCAGCAGGAGCTCGATCTTGCGGCGGGTGTCGCCGGTGGCGGTGTCGGCCCAGGGGCGGCCCACCCAGTGGCTGGCGCCCAGGCCCAGGGTGCTGTCGGCCGTGGCCACGTTGGTGACGATGCCGTCGCGGCCGATCACCAGGGCGATGTCGCTGGACAGGGAAACGAAGGCCGTGGCCAGTTCAGGGGCCAGGCCCGAGAGGGCGCTCAGGTCCGAAGGGTCGGGTGCGCTGGTGGTGGCCACGACATGCCTTTGCAGGTTCGCCCCCGAAAGGGCGCGACAACGCGGAAGACCTTAACACAGGGGTCGGGCGGCCCCGGCGACGGCGCTCAGGCCTCGTCGCTGGCGTCGTCGGCCTCGCCTTCGTTGGCCAGGGCCAGGGCACGGCGGCGCAGCCACAGCTGCGCACATTCGGCGGCCACGCCGGCCGCCAGCAGCATCAGCACGGTGGCCATCACTGCACCTCCTCGGCGCCCAGCTGGCGGCGGCCGCGTTCCACGATTTCCAGCCGCATGCGCTGCAGCACCGCGGCGCCGGCATAGGCGCCCAGCGCCACCAGCGTGAGCGCGGCCAGCAGGCCGGCGCCGGGCGGTGCCGCGCCTTCGGTGGCGCTGGGGCCGGCGCTCAGCCACACCGCGCCGGCAGCCAGCAGGCCTGCCAGCACCAGCACCGCCGCCCATCGGTCGGCGCGCCGGGTGTCGTGACACACCGCCTGCGCCAGCAGCACCAGCAGCGCAAAGGGCAGCAGCACCGGCGCCGGTGCGGCCAGTGCCGGCCACAGCGCCTCGGCGCCCAGGCCGGTGGCGGTGATGCCGCCGGGCACCAGCACCGTCTGCGCCAGCAGCGTCATCAGCAGCCACAGCAGGCTGCTGGGCGCGGCGGCCACCATCAGCACCGGTGCCAGGCGACCAACCCCGATGAGCGTGGCGGCTGCGGCAGCCGCCATCGCCACATAAAGGCCGGTGCCCAGCACCATCGCCGGCCCTTGCAGGCCATGGGCGGCCAGCTGCGCGCCTGCCTGTCCCGGGGTGCCGGCGGCCAGTACCAGCGCGGCGCCCAGGGCCACCGCCCCGGCGGTGAGGGCCAGCCAACCCAGCCAGCGCGCCAGGCGACCGGCGGCGGCATAAAAGCGCCAGGGCGCCACCATCTGCCGCAGGCCGCGCGCCGTCAGCAGCGGGCGGGCTCGGCGCTGCAGGCGCAGCGCGAAATGGGGATGCAGGTGCGACATGGCAGGCTCCTGTCGGGCTCAGGGTTGTCAGCAGTCTGGCAGCGTTGTAAATCAAAGTTGACACGAATACTATAAGACCATGTTGACAGCCCCCGCACCTGTTTTTGCCGCCCCGGCTGCGGCGGCGGTGCAGGCGCCCGCCGAGCGGCCCCGGCCGCATGCCGTGGTCATCGGCAGCGGCTTCGGCGGCCTGGCAGCGGCGGTGCGCCTGGGCGCCCGCGGCTGGCGGGTGACGGTGCTGGAAGCGCTGCCCGAGCCGGGCGGCCGCGCCCGGGTGCACCGGCAGGACGGCTTCACCTTTGATGCCGGGCCCACGGTGATCACCGCGCCCTTTCTGTTGGAAGAGCTGTGGGCGCTGTGCGGCCGCCGGCTGGCCGACGACGTGGACCTGCGGCCGGTGAGCCCCTTCTACCGCGTGCGCTTCGACGACGGAACTTTGTTCGACTACAGCGGCGACGTTGCGGCGATGGAAGCCGAAGTCGAGCGCCTGGCGCCGGGCGAGGTGCCCGGCTACCGCCGCTTCCTGGCGGCCAGCGAGGCCATCTTCAAGGTGGGCTTCGAGCAGCTGGCGCATGTGCCCTTCAGCCGCTGGACCGACATGGCCAAGGTGCTGCCCCAGCTGCTGCAGCTCGAAGGCTGGCGCACCGTCTACGGCCTGGCCTGCAAGCATGTGCAAAGCCCGAAGCTGCGCATGGTGCTCACCTTCCAGTCGCTGCTGGTGGGCGGCAACCCGTTCGCCACCACCTCGGTGTACTGCCTCATCGCCTTCCTGGAACGGCGCTGGGGCGTGCACTTTCCCATCGGCGGCACCGGGCGGCTGGTGCAGGGGCTGGTGGGCCTGATCGAAGGGCAGGGCAACGTGGTGCGCTGCGGCACGCCGGTGGCCGAGATCCTGGCCGAGCGCGGCGCCGCGGCCGGTGTGCGGTTGCAAAGCGGCGAGCGCATCGCGGCCGACATCGTGGTCAGCAATGCCGATTCGGCCACCACTTACCGGCGGCTGCTGCCCGGCGTGCAGCGCCGGCGCTGGACCGATGCGCGCATAGCCAAGGCACGCTATTCGATGAGCCTGTTCGTCTGGTACTTCGGCACCCGCCGCCAGTACCCCGATGTGGCGCACCACACCATCGCGCTGGGCCCGCGCTACCGCGGCCTGCTGGACGACATCTTCGAGCGCAAGCAGCTGGCGCGCGACTTCAGCCTCTACCTGCACCGGCCCACCGCCACCGACCCCTCGCTGGCGCCACCGGGCTGCGATGCGTTCTACGTGCTGTCGCCGGTGCCGCACCTGCAGTCGGGCACCGACTGGTCGCAACAGGCCGAGTTGTATAGACAAGCGGTGCAGGCCCGGCTGGAAGAAACGCTGCTGCCCGGCCTCGGCGTGGCGCTGTGCAGCTCACGCGTGACCACGCCGCAGCACTTCCAGGACGAGCTGGGCAGCTTCCGCGGCGCGGCCTTCGGGCTGGAGCCGGTGCTCACGCAAAGCGCCTGGTTCCGACCCCACAACCAGAGTGAAGAGCTGCGCCACCTGTACCTGGTGGGCGCCGGCACGCACCCGGGCGCGGGCTTGCCCGGTGTGCTGTCTTCTGCCCGCATCCTCGACACGGTGGTGCCCGATGCCCGAGCTTTCCATGCCCGTACCGCCTGACTCCGTCGCCGCCGACCTGGCGGCCTGCCGCCAGTTGCTGCGCCAGCATGCGCGCAGCTTCCATGCCGCTTCGCTGCTGCTGCCGCGGCGGGTGCGTGAGCCGGCCAGCGTGCTCTACGGCTTTTGCCGCCTGGCCGATGACGCGGTGGACGTGCACGGCGGCCGCGGCGATGCCATTGCGCTGCTGCGCCAGCGCCTGGACCGCGCCTATGCCGACCGGCCGTTGCCCACGGCCGCCGACCGCGCGCTGGCCTGGGTGCTGCAGGCCCACGCCATCCCACGTGCGCTGCCCGAGCAGCTGCTCGAAGGCCTGGCCTGGGACGCCGAAGGCCGCCGCTACGAGACGCTGGACGAGCTGCTGCACTACGCCGCCCGCGTGGCCGGCAGCGTGGGCGCGATGATGGCCGTGCTGATGGGCGCCCGCAGCCCGGCCGCGCTGGCCCGCGCCTGCGACCTGGGCGTGGCCATGCAGCTCACCAACATCGCCCGCGACGTGGGGGAAGACGCCCGCATGGGCCGGCTCTACCTGCCGCGGCAGTGGCTGCGCCAGGCGGGCATGGCGCCCGATGCCTGGCTGGCTGCACCCACCCACAGCGCCGCGCTGGCCGGCGTGGTGGAGCGCCTGCTGCAGGAGGCCGACGACTTGTATGGGCGGGCCGAAGCCGGCATCAACCTGCTGCCGGCCGATTGCCGCCCCGGCATCCGCGCCGCGGCCCGGCTGTATGCGGCCATCGGCCACCAGGTGCGCCGGCAGGGCTGCAATGCGGTGCAGCGCCGCGCCGCGGTGCCGCCGCTGCGCAAGGCCTGGCTGCTGGCCGGCGCGGCCTGGCCTGGACCCTGGCTGCGCGCACCGCGTCATGCCCAGGTGCTGCAGGTGCCGCCATTGCCCGCCACGCGCCCGCTGGTGGTCGCTGCCGTGCGCCCCGAGCCCCCGCCGGCACCGGTGCGCCGGGGCACCGACATCGTGCTCGACCTCTTCGAGCGCCTGGAACGGCGCGACCGCCAGCAGGGCGGCGCCGCGCTGGCGATGGCGCGCGGCACGGCCACGCCGGCCCGCACGCAACAGGCGGGTTGAAGCCATGGCGGTACTGGCCCTCGGACTCAACCACGGCAGCGCGCCGCTGGACGTGCGCGGCAAGTTCGCTTTTCCGGCCGAGGCGCTGGGCCAGGCCCTGCGCGGCCTGGGTGGCCTGCTGCAACGCGAACCGGCCGAAGCCACCATCCTGTCCACCTGCAACCGCACCGAGCTGTACATCGCCACGCCCGACGCGGCACCCGCCGTGGTGCCCGCGGTGCTGGACTGGCTGGCCGAGCGCGGCGGCATGCCGGCGGCGGCGCTGCAGGCCCACACCTATGTGCGTGAAGACTGCGACGCGGCGCGCCACGCCTTCCGGGTGGCCGCCGGGCTCGATTCCATGGTGCTGGGCGAGCCGCAGATCCTGGGCCAGCTCAAGCGCGCGGTGAAGGAGGCCGAAGCCGCCGGCGCGCTGGGCAGCACGCTGCACCAGCTGTTCCAGCGCAGCTTCTCGGTGGCCAAGGAAGTGCGCAGCTGCACCGAGATCGGCGCCCATTCGGTGAGCATGGCGGCAGCCGCGGTGCGGCTGGCCGAGCAGCTGTTCGAGCAGGTGGCCGACACCCGCGTGCTGTGCGTGGGCGCCGGCGAGATGATCGAGCGCGTGGCCACCCATTTCGCGGCGCGTGCGCCCAGGTCGCTGGTGCTGGCCAACCGCACGCTGGCCCGCGGCGAGGCACTGGCCGCCACGCTGGGCGGGCAGGCCATGGCCCTGGCCGACCTGCCCCAGCGGCTGGCCGAGTTCGACATCGTGGTGTCCTGCACCGCCAGCACGCTGCCCCTGATCGGGCTGGGCGCGGTGGAGCGTGCGCTCAAGACCCGGCGACGCCGCCCGATGCTGCTGCTGGACCTGGCCGTGCCGCGCGACATCGAGCCCGAAGTGGCCCGCCTGCCCGAGGTGTACCTCTACACGGTCGACGACCTGGCCGAGCGGGTGCAAGGTGCCGGCCAGCGCCGCCAGGCCGCGGTGGCGCAGGCCGAGCACATCATCGACGCCGGCGTGCAGCGCTTCGGCCGCTGGCTGGCGCAGCGCGGCGCCGTGCCCCTGATCTGCAGCCTGAACGACCAGGTGGACGCCTGGCGCGCGGCCGAGATCGCCCGCGCCCGCAAGCGGCTGGCCGGCGGCATGCCCATCGACCAGGTGTTCGAGGCCTTGTCGCAAGGCCTGGCCCGCAAGCTGATGCACGGCACCCTGGCCGAGCTGCATGCCGCCGGCGGCGACGCGCTGGCGCCCACGGTGCAGCGCCTCTTCCTGCGCGGCGGCGGGCCCGCCGCCTGAAGTGCTCCAGGCCGAGGGCAGCCCGCCGTGTCCCGCGACACGCTGATCCTCATCGAGCTGCTCCTGGTGCTGGGCGGCGTGATGGGCTGGGCCGTGTGGGAGCTGTGGCGCACGAAGCGTGCGTTGCGGCAGGACGAGGAGCGGCGGGCGCTTGCGCGCCGCGAGGGCGGGTCAGGCGAGTGAGTGGCGGAGTGGCGCCAAGCTCACCACCGCAACTGTTCGACCTCCAACCCCAGCGCGTCGGCCACCTTTGCCAGCGTGGCCTTGCGAGGCTGCTTGACCCGCTCCATCTGCGCATAGGCGGCCTGAGAGATGCCGATACGGCCCGCGACCTCCGCTTGGGTCAGGCCCAGGTGTTCGCGCCAGGCGGCCATCGCAGACACGCCTCGTTCAAACGACAAGTTCACCACTTCATTGGGAACGGTTCCCTGCGTGAAGCTGCCTTTCATGCGGCGGAAGTGCTCATAGGGCACGACCACGAAGGCCGGCTTGCCGTCTTGGCCGAAAATAATCTGGAACTCAGTACGTGCGTTCATCGCGCTTCCTGACCTCTTCAATGCTCACGATCCGTACTCCACCGTCGTAGTCGAAGAAGACTTCATAAGTATTCGATACGTATTGTCAAGGCAGGCCAGGTACGCGGGGTGTGCCCGGTCTGCGTCGCTCACCACCCCGCCCACCCCCGCGCCGCCAACGCCCAGGCACCGACGCACAGCGCGGCGGTGAAGCAGAGCGCCAACGCCGAGAACAGCCAGCCCAGCAGCACGGCCACGCCGTCGTGGAACACCAGGCCGATGCCCAGCAGCATCAGCGCCAGGGCCGGCAGCACGTTGCCGAAGGGAATGGGCAGCACGATGATGATGGCCATGGCTGCCACCAGCGCAGCCAGCAGCAGGCGCGGGTGGGCGGTGGCCAGGTGGCTGAGGCGCTGGCGCGAGAGGCGGCCGGCCAGGGCGTAGGTGGCGGCCAGCAGCCGCAGCACGCGGGCGGCCCAGCGGGGTGAAAGACGCAGGGCCCCCACGCGGGCCGGCAGCGTGAACGCCGCAGCCCGGCCGCCTGCAGGCGGTGTTTCTGCGGCGTGGAAGCCTCCCGCGCACCGGGCGGGCGCACCGGCGAGCGCGCCGGGCGTGCGCCACAGCGCCAGCGCCAGGGCCAGGATGCCCATGCCCACCACCGTGCCGGCGCCGGGCACCGGCAGCAGGCAGGGCACGGCCAGCAACAGCAGCAGGCTGCCGTGGGCGGCCGGCCCGTGCGCCTGGGCCAGCCATTGCAGCGAGACGCCTTCGTCCGTCAGCCCGGCGGCGGCGCGCAGCCGCGCGGCCAGGCCGGCGGGGTGGTGCGCGTCATCACCCGACCCGGGCGCTGCCGCCGGCGAGTCGTCGACCCGCATCAGCGCGGCCAGCCGGTGGCCGCAGGGTCGGTGGCCGCGGTGAAACTGCGCGGCTGCGCAGGCGGATGCTGGCGGCGTGCGCGGCGTTGCAGCGCCCGGATGCCCAGGTGCAGGGCCACGCCCACGCCCAGCAGCACCAGCGCACCGAAGGCCCACAGCAGCCACAGCAGCACCGTCACGCCGCCGGCGATGGCGGGCAGCAGGCCCACCAGGCCGTCGAACCAGGGCGCCAGGTCGGCCAGCGCGGCCGTCAGGCTGGCGGCCAGCTCGGGCGATATCCACGGGGTGAGCCAGCCGGGCAGGGTCAGCGCGGGCAGGGCGCCCGCGGTGCCGGCCTGCGCGGCCGACCAGGTGGCCAGTGCATCCACGGCCCACAAGCCGCCGGACCACAGCGCCAGCAGCGCCGCCACACTCAGCCAGACGATGGCGAAGAACATGCCGTACCTCCTTCTTGCAAGCTTGTCGAAGGGGCCGATTCTGCGGATCGGACACTTCGCTTCAAGCAGCAGGAGGCAGACGGTCGATCAGGTTTTTTCGAGGTGTGGCGCGCCGCTGCCCGCCAGCTTGAAGACGGCCACGGCCTGCACCAGTTCATGGGCCTGCATCTTCAGGCTTTCGGCCGCGGCGGCGCTTTGCTCCACCAGCGCGGCGTTCTGCTGCGTGCTCTGGTCCATGTGGCTGACGGCCTGGCCCACCTGGCGAACGCCGGCGCTCTGCGCCTCGCTGGCCGAGCTGATCTCGGCCACGATGCCGCTGACGCGCTGGATCGCGCTGACGATCTCGCCCATGGTCTTGCCGGCATCGTCCACCAGCACCGTGCCTTGCTCCACCTGCTCCACGCTGCGGTTGATCAGGGTCTTGATTTCCTTGGCTGCGCCGGCGCTGCGCTGGGCCAGGCTGCGCACCTCGCTGGCCACCACCGCAAAGCCACGGCCCTGCTCGCCGGCGCGGGCGGCTTCCACCGCCGCGTTCAAGGCCAGGATGTTGGTCTGGAAGGCGATGGCGTCGATGACGCCGATGATGTCGCCGATCTTGCGGCTGCTGTCGTTGATGCCCTGCATCGTGGTCACCACCCGGCCCACCACTTCGCCGCCTTGCACCGCCACGGCCGAGGCGCTGCGCGCCAGCTCGTTGGCCTGGGCCGCGCTGTCGGCGTTGTGGCGCACGGTGGTGCCCAGCTCGTCCATGGTGGCGGCGGTCTGCTGCAGGCTGCTGGCCTGCGTTTCGGTGCGCTGCGACAGGTCGAGGTTGCCGGTGGCGATCTGCACCGAGCCGGTGGCGATGGTGTCGGAGGCGGTGCGCACCTGGCCCACCACGCGGGCCAGGGCCTGCTGCATGCTGCCCAGCGAAGCCAGCACGCTGCCGGCCGGCGCCTGTGCCGCGCCGGGCACCGGGCTGAGGTCGCCGGCCGCCACGCGTTCGGCCGCCTGGCCCAGCTGCGCCGGCTCGGCGCCCAGCTGGCCGACGATGTTGCGCGAGATCACCGCGGCCAGCGCCACCCCCACCAGCAGCGACAAGCCCAGCGCCGTGAACATCACGGTACGAAAGCCCGCAGCTTCCTGCATGGCCACGGTGTTGAGCGCCTGCAGCCGGGCTTCTTCAAATTCGATCAGGCGGTTGATGGACGCCAGCCACTGCACGTATTGCGGCTTGGCGCGCGACCACAGCAGCGAGTGCGCGGTGGCCTGGTCGCCCTGGTTCACGGCGGCGGTCACGGCCTGGGTGCTGGCGGTGGCCTGGGCTTCGATGTCCTTGATCGCGCCGTACAGCTTCTGCAGTTCAGCGGCGTCGGCCGACTTGGCGATCAGCGCCTGCAGCGGCGCATCGGACTCGGCATAGAAGCGCGCCAGCTGCTCGATGGCTTCGGCTTCCTTGCGGCGCTGCTCGTCGGTGGTGGCCAGGGCGTAGTCGCGGATGGCGATGGCCCGGTCGTGGGCCGAGCCGCGGAAGTTGATGGCAAAGCGCTGGATGCGCGCATGCTCCTCGCCGTTGGCGCGCAGCGCGGATTCGATGGTGTGCACCTTCAGCATCGCGATGCCGGCCACGATGGCCAGGATGGCCAGGATGATGCCGAAGGCGAACTGCAGGCGCCGGCTGACGCTCAGCTTGGACAGGTACATGGGGCGGTCCCGGAAAGTCTTCACCACCCGCACGGGCGGGGCTACGGTGCTATCGGCCGCGAACCTGCGGACTTGAATCAGGCCGGGCCCGCCGGTCCATCGGCATGCACATGGCGGTTGCGGCCTTGCGCCTTGGCCCGGTACAGGGCCTCGTCGGCGCGCTGCAGCAGCCCCTGGATGTCGGTGGCGCCCTGTGCCATCGCCGAGCCGATGCTGATGCTGAGCCAGGCGCAGCAGTCGGACCTTTCATGCGGGATGCGCAGCGCCGCGATCGCCGCCGCGATCTTGCGGGCGACCCGGTGCACGCCCGCTGCGTCGATGTGCACCAGCACCACCACGAACTCTTCGCCGCCGAAGCGGGCGATGAGGTCGCTGCCGCGGGTGATGGTGCCGCGGATGCAGTCGGCCACCGACTTGATGGCGGCGTCGCCGGCCAGGTGGCCGTAGTGGTCGTTGAAGCGCTTGAAGTGGTCGATGTCGATCATCATCGCGCACACCGGGTGCTGCTCGCGCCGGGCGAAGTTGAGCTTGGCCGCGATCTCGCGTTCGAAGTAGCGCTTGTTGTGCAGGCCGGTGAGCGGGTCGGTCGTGGCCTCGGAGGCCAGCTGCAGATTGGCCGCGGCCAGCTGGTCGGTGATGGCATGCAGGCTGCTGAAGGCGCGGCCGGTCAGGTCGGCGATGTGTTCGTTGTAATCGCTGAGCAGGGTCGAGAGGTTGAGCTGGTGACGGTAGCGCCAAAGCAGCTCTTCAGCTTCTTGCGCCGACAGCTGGCCGGCCGCCTCGCCCCAGTTGCGCAATTGCGCCAGGCGATTCGCGGAGATGGCCGGATTGGCTTTCTTGAAGATCAATTTGATGACGGTGCATTGAAACGGCAATGCAGCATCGTTGGTCACGCTGTCGACTTCGGTATTGAAATACGCCATGTCGTCGAACAGGCAGAAGCCGCCGAAGAAGATGCCCCGCAGATAAGCCGGCGACAGCGGCATCACGTTCTCGACCCAGGCCAATCCTTGCGCTTCGTCGGTCAGCCGGTTGCGGCACCAGCCGATGTGTTCGCCCCGCACCACCGAGTTGTAGCCACCGCCCTTGTCGTTGCAGTACACCCAGTCCAGGCCGCTGCGGATCATGTGGCGGCCGGGGCCCTGCCGGTACCACAGCTCGATGAACCGCACGCCGGCCCAGAACAGGATGCTGTTCGAATGCGGCACCTGCTCTTCGATCAATCGGTTGAGCTGCACCAGGTGGTCGTACGGGTACCAGGCTTCGGCGCGAAGGCCATTGACGGGAAACGGTATCTGCTCGGTCGGCAGGATGTGCGTGGCGCCGAAGGATTGCAGCATGCCGATGAGAAAAGCCCCGGAAACTTCACCTGGCTGGGTGGCGACATTGTTCTTGTTCATGCGTCCGATCGGGCGGCAATGGCGGCCTCATTCTGGCCGCAGCATCGGCCTTTGCCAATTGCTTTGCCGCGCCAAAGCCCGCGGCTGCCGATGGGCTCATGCCCGCCGCGGCATCTTGAAAGGCAGCATGGCCTGCACCCAGCGCTGCGCAAAGCGCTGCAGCGACAGGCTCTCGTGCACCGCCCGCACGCGTTGGCCCAGCAGCGTGGTCTCGATCAACGAGCGGTTGTAGAAGGGGCCGTCCTCCATCGTCATCAGCAGCCGCGGATCGGCGCCGCGGGTGGGGCGGGCCACGCCCCAGCGGGCGGTGGGCAGGCGGCTTTCCGGCGGCGGGTCGAGCAGTTGCAGGCCGCCCGCGGCATCGATGGCCAGCGCCAGCGCCTGCTGGCTGCCGTCCTGCCGCTGCACGTCGTAGGTGATGGCGGTGTGGCCCTGGCCCAGCGCGGCGCGGCACCAGTGCCAGCGCGTGAAGTCGTCGGCCAGCGGGCGGCTGCCGGCATTGGCATCCAGGTAGCCGGTGCCTGCCCATTGCAGGCCCGGCTTGTCCAGCGACACCGACACCCGCGCGCTGGGTGCGATCGGTGTCCAGTGGTGGCGGCCGGCGTCGTCCAGCGGCAGGTCGATGGCGGTGAGGCTGCGCCCCTGCAGCTCGATGCGGCCACGCAGGCGGCTGGGCCAGGGCGCGGTGATCTCGTCGACGTCGATCACCAGCCGGTCGCCGTGCCATTGCAGCCGGCTGGGGCCGATGGCCAGGTGGTCGGCGCTGCGCTGCACATGGCGCCCGCCGCGTTCGGTCATCGCCCAGCGGTGGCCGCCCGTGCCGTACAACGCCAGGTTGACGGCGCAGTGCTCGGCCGCCGGTGCCTGGCCGCGGCGGCGCGCAGCCGCGTAGTACGGCGAAAACACGCTGCCAATGAAGGCGATGAGCGCCAGACCATGGCGGCCGTCGTCGCTCAGCGCATCGAGGTACCACCAGGCATAACCACCGGGTGCGGGCGCCGCATCGAAGCAAGGTCGGCCGTCACGCGCTGCGCTGCCAGCCGGCCCGAGAGCGCCGCCATCGGCACGCCCGGCCCCGGGTGCGTGCTGCCACCCGCCAGGTACAGGCCCGGCAGGCGGCTGGCCGCGCCACAGCGGCGGAACGACGCCTGCCACCCATGGCTGGCCGGCCCGTACAAGGCCCCGCCGGTGCCCGGGAACATCGCTTCGAAGTCGGTCGGCGTGGTGGTCACCATCGCCGATTCGGGCTTGAGCAGCAGGCCGCAGCGGGCCAGCCGTTGAAAGGTCGTCTGCCGGCATCGTTCGATCTCCTCGGGCCGCAGGGCCGGGTTGTCGCCATCGCCATCGGGCGGCGCATTGACCAGCAGCAGCAGGCGCTCGGGGCCGCCGTGCACGCTGCGGGCCTTGTCGCGGCGGTCTTGCGCACACAGGTAGGCCGTGGGCTCGCGCGGCAGCCGGCCGGCCTGCAGGTCGTTGAACTCGGCGCGGTAGTCGGCCGAGAAGAACACGTTGTGCCGCAGCAGCGGAAAGCCGCGGCAGCTGGCCACCGCATTCCAGGTGACGGCCGAGAGCGAGCGCTGCGGCCGGGTGGGAGCGCCCGCACCGGCCGCCTCGCGCACCGCCGGGCCCAGGTGGCCGGCGGCCAGCGCGCCCACGTCGCCGTTGAACACCACCGCGTCGGCGGCCAGGCGCTCGCCGCTGGAAAGGCGCACGCCGCAGGCGCGGCCGCCTTGCACCAGCACTTCCTGCACCGTGGCGCCGTAACGCAGCCGGGCGCCGGCGCGGGTGGCCAGCGCGGCCAGCACCTGCGCCAGGCGATGCATGCCGCCATCGACGTACCAGACGCCGCTGCGTTCCACATGGGCCACCAGCATCAGCGTGGCCGGCGCCAGCCAGGGCGATGAGCCGCAATAGGTGGCATAGCGGCCGAAGAGCTGTCGCAGCCGCTCGTCCTGGAAGTGGCCGGCCAGCGCACCCGCCAGGCTGCCGAAGGGCGAGATGCGCGCCAGCCCCGGCAGGCCCTGCCAGGCCACGCGGCCCACCAGGCCCAGCACGCCGGGGCGCTGGCGCTGCATGAAGGTGCCCTGCAGCGTGTCATGGATGCGGCGGGCGCGCAGGCAGAAGCGCCGGTAGCCGCGCGCTTCGGCCGCGCCGGCAAAGCGGCCGATGGCATCGACGCTGGCCTCGAAGTCGGCATGCAGGTCCAGGTGCTGCTCGGCATCCCAGGCATGGCGCGCCAGCACCGCAGCAGGCTCCAGGTGCAGGTGGTCGTCCAGCCGCTGGCCCAGCTGCTCGAACACCTCGTCGAACACCTGCCGCAGCGTGAACACCGTGGGGCCGGCATCCATCGGCTGGCCGCCGGCCAGCACCTCGCGCAGCTTGCCGCCGGGGCTGGCGGCTTTTTCCAGCAGCAGCACGTCGTGGCCCTGGGCGGCCAGCAGGGCGGCGCACACCAGCCCGCCGATGCCGGCACCGATCACCGTCACGCGGGTGGACATTGACGCTCCTGCTGCATGTGTCTATCCTAATTTACATATAGCGAAAGTTGTTGTGTCATTTATGAATGACATGCCGAACCGGCTGGGAGCGCCCGTGAACCCATCGCACCGCATCGAGGAGTTGCTGCTGGCCGCCTTGCAGGGGGCCGAGGGGCCCGGCCATCCACCCCGGCTGGCCGCCGCGGTGCGCCATGCGGTGCTGCCCGGCGGCGCCCGCGTGCGGCCCCGGCTGGTGCTGGCGGTGGCCGCCGCCTGCGGCGACGACGAACCGGCGCTGGCCGGCGCTGCCGCGGTGGCCATCGAACTGCTGCACTGCGCTTCGCTGGTGCACGACGACCTGCCGTGCTTCGACGACGCGCCGCTGCGCCGCGGCCTGCCCAGCGTGCACCGCGCCTTCGGCGAGCGGCTGGCGGTGCTGGCGGGTGATGCCTTGATCGTGCGGGCCTTCCAGGTGCTGGCCGAGGTGCGCTGCAGCCGGCCCACCCGCGTGCCGCCGGTGCTGGCCACGGTGGCGGCGGGCGTGGGCATGCCGGGCGGCATCTGCGCCGGCCAGGCCTGGGAATGCGAGCCGCAGGTGTCGCTGGCGCAGTACCAGCGGGCCAAGACGGGTGCGCTCTTCGGTGCTGCCACCGCGGCCGGTGCGCAGGCCGCGGGGGCCGAGCCGGCCGCCTGGCGCGCCTTCGGCGAATGCCTGGGCGAGGCCTATCAGGTGGCCGACGACGTGCGCGACGTGGCGGCCGACCCCGACCTGCTGGGCAAGCCCATCGGCCGCGACCTGGCCCTGGGCCGGCCCAGCGTGGCGCGGCGCGACGGCGTGGCCGGCGCCATCGGGCGCTTCCG
>NZ_CAXFDV010000682.1:0-8823 GCF_964001545.1 uncultured Aquincola sp. | reverse complement strand
ACCAGCGCGTCGATCGAGCAGATGACCTCGTCGATCGCGCAGAACACCGACAACGCCAAGGTGACCGACGGCATGGCCAGCAAGGCGGCCACCGAGGCCACCGAAGGCGGGGAGGCGGTCAAGGCCACCGTCTCGGCGATGAAGCAGATCGCCCACAAGATCACCATCATCGACGACATCGCCTACCAGACCAATCTGCTGGCGCTCAATGCCGCCATCGAGGCCGCGCGTGCGGGCGAACACGGCAAGGGCTTTGCCGTCGTCGCCGCCGAGGTGCGCCGCCTGGCCGAGCGCAGCCAGGTGGCGGCGCAGGAAATCGGCACCGTGGCCGGCAGCAGCGTGGAACTGGCCGAGCGTGCCGGCCAGCTGCTGGACGCGATGGTGCCCAGCATCCGCAAGACCTCGGACCTGGTGCAGGAGATCACCGCGGCCAGCGAAGAGCAGTCGTCCGGCGTCAGCCAGATCAACGCGGCCGTGAGCCAGCTCAGCCAGACCACGCAGCAGAACGCGTCCAGCTCTGAAGAACTGGCCGCCACCGCCGAAGAGATGAGCGCGCAGGCCGAGCAACTGCAAAACACCATGGGCTTTTTCCGGCTGGGCGGGGCGCCCCGCCGCCGCGAAGCCGAGTCCGCGGCGCCCGCGCGTCAGGCCATCGGCCTGGCCAAGGCATCGGCCCGCAAGGCCGTGTCGGCGGCGCCCGCAGCCGCCCCACGCGCGCCGCGCCAGGCTGCCGGCGTGGACGAAAGCCAGTTCACCAATTTTTGACGCAGCCTGAAGAACGGCCGCGAGCGGCCGAATAAGCGGACTGCGAACCCACGAACCTTCTTCCGAACAGGAGACCGCCGATGAACATCACTTCAGCCAGTACGGCGGCTGCCGGCCATGCGATGCCCGCACTGATGGCCGCGGAGCCCCAGCAGTACCTCACCTTCATGCTGGGGGGCGAAACCTTTGCGCTGGGCATCCTGGCCATCAAGGAAATCATCGAATACCGCGGCCTGACCGAGGTGCCGATGATGCCGTCGTCCATCCGCGGCGTGATCAACCTGCGCGGCGCCGTGGTGCCGGTGATGGACCTGCAGGCCCGCTTCGGCCGCCCCAGCAGCGACATCACCAAGCGCACCTGCATCGTCATCATCGAGGTGGAAAGCGAAGGCGAACGCCACGTGCTGGGCGCGGTGGTGGACGCCGTCAACGAAGTGCTGGAGATCCCGGCGGCCGACATCGAGCCGCCGCCGTCCTTCGGCACCCGCATCCGCAGCGACTTCATCCAGGGCATGGGCAAGGTGCGCGGCAAGTTCGTCATCCTGCTGGCGGCCGAACAGGTGCTGTCGGTGGAAGAGATCGCCGCCGCCGGCCAGGTGGCCGAACTCGGCCTGGCGCACTGAAGGGCCCTGCAAGCGCATGCAACACCCGGCCATCAGTGAGCGCGAATACCAGCGCTTCCAGACCTTCATCCTCGAGGCGGCCGGCATCACTCTCTCGGCGGGCAAGAAGGCCCTGGTGTGCGGGCGGCTGGCCAAGCGGCTGGCGCACCACGGCTTCGACCGGTACAGCGACTACCTGGCGCTGCTGGACAGCGGCCGCGACGCGGCCGAGGTGCAGATCGCGGTGGACCTGCTGACTACCAACGAGACCTATTTCTTCCGCGAGCCCAAGCACTTCGAGCTGCTGCGCAGGCTGGCGGCCGAGGCGCCGCGCTCGCAGGCCTTTCGCATCTGGAGCGCTGCCTGCTCCAGCGGCGAAGAGCCCTACAGCATGGCGATGGTGCTGGCCGACGTGCGGGCCGACAAGCCCTGGGAGGTCAGCGGCTCGGACATCAGCTCACGGGTGCTGCAGCGTGCGCGCCTGGGGCACTACCCCCTGGAGCGCGCCCGCCAGGTGCCGCCGGCCTATCTCAAGCGCTTCTGCCTCAAGGGCACGGGCGAGCAGGAGGGCACGCTGCTGGTGCAAAAGGCGCTGCGCGATCGTGTGAAGCTGCTGCAGGTGAACCTGAACGAACCCTTGCCCGGCGACCTGGGCAACTTCGACATGGTCTTCCTGCGCAACGTGATGATCTATTTCAATGCCGACACCAAGCGTCAGGTCGTGGAGCGCGTGGTGGCCACGCTGCGGCCGGGCGGCTACTTCGTCGTCGGTCATTCCGAGAGCCTCAACGGCATGATGACGGGCGTCGAACAGGTGTCGCCCTCGGTGTATCGCAAGCTGTAAGGCGGCCCCGGCCGCCGGTAGGAGACGGAATGGACACGGGCAATTCGCCTGGCCCCGCGGCCGATCGGCACGAATCGGTGCTGGTGGTCGATGACAGCGTGGTGCAGCGCGAGCATGCTGTCGCGCTGTTCCGGTCGCTGGGCGTGGTGCAGATCCACGAAGCGCATCACGGCCTACAGGCGCTGGATCTGCTGGCCGAGCTGCCGGTGCCGCCGTCGCTTCTGGTCATCGACCTGGAAATGCCGGAGATGGACGGCATCGAGCTGATCCAGCAGTTGAGCCGCCGCGGCATCCGCATTCCTTTCCTGGTGGCTTCTTCACGAGAAGGCGCGCTGGTGCGCGCGGTGGAAACCATGGCCACCACGCTGGGCATGCCCTTGCTGGGCGGCGTGTCCAAGCCCTTGACGGCCGAGCTGCTGGCCGGCGCGCTGCAGCGCTGCCATGCGGTGGACACCGGCTCGCCGCTGCTGCCGGCCACCGGGCTGCCGCCGCCTATTGCGCCGGAGCGGCTGGAAGCCGCGCTGGCCCAGGGCCTGGTGCTGCCGTACTACCAACCCAAGGTCGACATCCGCACCGGCATCGTCCGCGGGGTGGAGGTGCTGGCCCGCTGGACCGATCCGGTGCTGGGCACGGTGCCCCCCGACCGTTTCATCGCCACGGCCGAAAAGCACGGCCTCATCCTGCGGCTGACGCAGTCCATCGCCGACCAGGCCATGGCGCAGCTGGCCAGCTGGATGAGCCATGGGCTGGCCATGTCCATGGCCATCAACCTGTCGCCGCTGCTGCTGCAGACGCCGGGTCTGGTGGAAGGCATCAGTGCCTTGCTGGCCCGCCACGGGCTGGCCCCGGGGCAGCTGGTGCTGGAGATCACCGAAGGCTCGGTGGTGGGTTACGACGCCCAGACCATGGGCGTGCTGGGCCGGCTGCGCATGCGCGGCATGGGCCTGTCGATCGACGACTACGGCACCGGCTTCTCGTCGATGCAGCAGCTGGCGCGCATCCCCTTCACCGAGCTGAAGATCGACCGCAGCTTCGTGCACAAGGCGCACCAGCAGGCGCACCTGCGCGTCATCCTGCAGTCGGCACTGGAGATGGCCGGCCGGCTGGGCCTGGTGTCGGTGGCCGAAGGCGTGGAGACCATGGCCGACTGGCGGCTGCTGCAGCAGTTCGGCTGCACCCTGGGGCAGGGCTACCTGATCGCACGGCCGATGACCGGCGATGCGCTGCCGCGCTGGCTCAAGAGCCATGAGGCACGGCTGCCGGCGCTGCGCACGCCGACCGCGGAATCGGAGACGACATGAAAACGATCAAGGTGCTGGTGGTGGACGATTCCGCCGTGGTGCGCCAGGTGATGACCGGCCTGCTGGGCGAAGCCCCGGGCATCGAAGTCATCGCCGCCTGCGCCGACCCGGTGCTGGCCCAGGAACGCATGCGCCAGCAATGGCCCGACGTGATCGTGCTGGACGTGGAAATGCCGCGCATGGACGGCATCACCTTCCTGCGCAAGATCATGGAAGAGCGGCCGACGCCGGTGGTCATCTGCAGCACGCTGACCGAAAAGGGCGCCAAGACCACGCTGGAGGCGCTGGCCGCCGGCGCGGTGTCCATCGTCACCAAGCCCAAGCTGGGGCTCAAGCAGTTCCTGGCCGAGGCGGCGCAGGAACTGGTGGGCACCGTCAAGGCGGCGGCGCAGGCCAACGTGCGCCGCACGGTGGCCCGGTCGGCCGTGGCGCCGCTGGTGCCCACGGCCAAGCACACCGCCGACGTGATCCTGCCGCCCAATGCGCAGGGCGCGCGGGCCATGGCGCAGACCACCGAGCGCGTGGTGCTCATCGGCACCAGCACCGGCGGCACCCAGGCACTGGAAGCGGTGCTGACCGAGCTGCCGCGCGTGTCGCCCGGCATCGTCATCGTGCAGCACATGCCCGAGAAGTTCACCGCCGCCTTCGCGGCGCGGCTGAACACGCTGTGCCAGATCACGGTGAAGGAGGCCGCCACCGGCGACCGCGTGGTGCCCGGCCTGGCGCTCATCGCCCCCGGCGGCAAGCACACGCTGCTGCGCCGCAGCGGCGCGCAGTACCACGTGGAAGTGGTGGATGGGCCGCTGGTCAACCGCCATCGCCCGTCGGTGGACGTGCTGTTCCGCTCCGGCGCCAAGTGTGCCGGTGCCAATGCGCTGGGCATCATCATGACCGGCATGGGCGACGATGGTGCCGCCGGCCTGATGGAAATGCGCACCGCCGGCGCTGCCACGCTGGCGCAGGACGAAGCCACCTGCGTGGTCTTCGGCATGCCCAAGGAAGCCATCAAGCGCGGCGCGGTGCAGCGCACGCTGCCGCTGGGCGCGTTGTCGCGCGAGATCAGCGCGCAGCAGCGGCTTTGACCGTCGGCGGCACGGCCGCCGCCTGCAGCCCCTGCAGCACATCGCCCACGATGATGATGGACGGGCTGCCCAGGCCGTGATCGGCGATGGCCTGCGGCAGCTGGCCCAGCGTGGTGACCACATGCCGCTGCTGCGGCAGCGACGCCTGCTGCACCACCGCGGCCGGCGTGGCGGCGGGCAGCCCTTGCAGCAGCCCCTGCTGCAGCCGCGCCACCTGGGCCACGCCCATGTACACCACCAGCGTGATGCCCTGCGCCGCGGCCTGCGCCAGCACCGACCAGTCGGGGCCGTGGCCGCCTTCGCGGGCATGGCCGGTCACGAACATCACGCCTTGCGCATGGTCGCGGTGCGTCAGCGGCGCGCCGATGCCGGTGGCCGCCGCCAGGCCCGAGGTGATGCCGTTGACCACCTCCACCGCCACGCCGTGCGCCTGCAGCGCCTGCACCTCTTCGCCGCCGCGGCCGAAGACGAAGGGGTCGCCGCCCTTGAGCCGGACCACCTGCTCGCCCTTGAGCGCCTCGGCCACCATCAGCTTTTCGATGAAGGCCTGCGGTGTGCTGGCGCAGCCGCCGCGCTTGCCCACGTGCACGATGCGCGGCCGCCGCCGGCCCAGCGCAAAGCGCAGCAGCGCATCGCTCACCAGGTCGTCCACCAGCAGCACGGTGGCCGCGCGGATGACGCGCAGGGCCTTGATGGTGAGCAGCTCGGGGTCGCCGGGGCCGGCGCCCACGAGGGTGCAGCGGCCGGGGGCACGGGCGGGGGAGGGAACGGTCATGCGGCACTTCCTACGTGGCGCTGGCCCTGCAGGCTGCCCAGCGCGGACAGGCTCTTGAGCACCAGGGCCACCTGGTTTTCCAGCGGATCGGGGGCGGGCTTTTCGCCGCTCATCACCGACTGGATGTAGAGCGCGGTGGTGGCGGCATCGTGGGTGCGCGGCAGCAGCGGCATGGTGGCCAGCACGCCTTCCTGCGCGGGGCAGCTGAGCTCGGGCCGCGGCTGGCCGGCGATCCAGCCTTCGATGCGGGGCTGGCGGCGCGGGTCGGCCACGGCCTCACCTTCGGTGCCGCGCAGCAGCATCATGTGGGCGCCGGCCTGGCGTGCGAACTGGCCCATCAACTCGCCGAATTCGGGGTGGGTGTAGCTGGCCAGGCGCAGCGCGGGTGCGCCTTGCACCGGGTCCAGCAGCTTGGCCACGGTGTGGCCCGAGTTGCGCAGGCCGATGGTCCAGCGCACGTCCAGCAACCGGGCCAGCGGCGGGCACAACGCGTCGATGCAGAGGAAGGCCGGTTCGCGCCGCGCCCAGGCCTGTTCCACCTCGTCCACGCCGTGGGCGATGGGCAGGCCCAGGTCGTGCAGCACGTCGGCGGTGCTCACGCGCTGCGGGTCGTGGCGCGGGCCGTGCATCAGCACCGGCACGCCTTCTTGCGCCAGACGCATGGCCAGCAGGGGCGTGAGGTTGGGCAGCCGGCGGGCGCCGTTGTAGGTGGGCAGCACCACCACCGGCCGGTCGGCCACGATGGGTTGGCAGCGCGCCTGCACCGCGGCCAGAAAGCCGAGCAGCTCATCGAGCGTTTCGCCCTTCATGCGCATGGCGATGGCGAAGGCGCCGATCTCCAGGTCGGTGACCTGGCCGTCCAGCACCAGGCCCATCAGGTCCTGGGCCTGTTCGATGCTGAGGGACCGTGCGCCGGCGCTGCCGCGGCCGATCTCCTTGATGTAGTGACGAATGCTGGTCATGAAGGCTGTCTCCTGCGCTCAGGTTCGCAAGTTTCGGACCTTGGCAGGCAGGTGTTTCAGGCGGTGACGCCAGCGGCCACCAGGCGCTTGAGCTCAGGCACGCAGGAGCCGCAATTCGTGCCGCATTTCAGCGCATCCTGCAATTGCTGCAGGCGGTCGGCGTCGTCACCGGCGCAGGTGGCCAGGGTGGCCTCGATCTGGTCGGCGCTGATGTTGAAGCAGGTGCACACCTGGCGCCCGCGCACCGGTGTCGGCAAGGGTGGGTGGGGGCCGGCCTGCAGCAGCTGGCGGCCATAGGCCTGCACCGGCCGCTCGTCCTGCAGCAGCGGCTTGAGCCAGGCTTCGGCGCGCGCATCGCCGGCCAGCAGAAAGGCGTCGAGCCGGCGGTCATCCCCCGCCCGGCGCAGCCGCACCGCACGGCGCTGGCCGCGGCGGGCGTCTTCGTAGTGCAGCACCGGTGCATCGTGGCTGCCGTAGGCCAGGCCGAGCAGCGTCTCGATGCGGCGCACCAGCGACATCGGCGGCGGACCTTCATGCGCGGCCTTGAACATCAGCCCGCCGCGCTGGTGGCCGAAGGGCACGCACATCGCATGGCTGAACTCATGCATCAAGGCCTGCAGGGCGCGGCGGGCCGGCAGCGCTTCTTCATCGGGCAGCCAGGCCAGGGCCACCAGGCGCCAGGGCAGCTCGGCCTTCAGCAGCTTGATGGCGCAGTGCTTGAGCTCAGGCTGCTTGGAGCGCGGGCAGTAGCGCGGCGTGGTGAGCGCGTTCACGCCGGCCAGCGGCTCGCCACGGGCGCTGCGGCCGGAGACGAATTCTTCGCCCCAGTGCATCGCGATGTAGGCCTGCATCGGCCCCAGGCCTTCGTCGGCCGCCGCGGGCAGCACGATGGAGCCGCGGCGGGACGTCACATGCACCAGGTCGCCGGGCGCAAGGCCCAGTCGCTGCAGCTCGGTCGGATGCAGGTCGACGGTGGGCTCGGGCGCCTGGCCGAACAGCCGCCCCAGGGTGCCGGTGCGGCTCATGCCATGCCACTGGTCTCGCAGGCGGCCGGTGTTCAGGCCGTAAGGGTGGCGCACGTCGCGCGGCTCGGCCACCGGCTCGAAGGGCGTGTCGAAGAAGCGGGCGCGGCCGTCGTCGGTGGGGTAGATGCCGTCTTCATACAGCCGGGCGCGGCCGCGGGTGTGGCCGGCGGGCATCGGCCATTGCTGCGGCCCGGCGCTGTCCAGCAGCGGGTAGCTGAGGCCGGTGATGTCGAGGTCGCGGCCACGGGTGGTCTCGCGGTGCTCGTTCCACACTTCTTCAGGCGTGCGGTAGTCGAAGAGCGGCGTCTCGCCGGGGCGCAGCCGGCCCTCCAGCCGCTGCGCCAGCTCGGTGGCGATGTGCCAGTCGTGACGCGCCTGGCCGGGCGCGGCCACCGCGCGCCGCACGCGGCTGATGCGGCGCTCGCTGTTGGTCACGGTGCCTTCCTTCTCGCCCCAGGTGGTGGCCGGCAGCAGCAGGTCGGCGAAGGCGGCGGTGGCGGTGGTGGCGAAGGCCTCCTGCACCACGACGAACTCGCAGCGGCGCAGCGCCTCGCGCACCAGCGCCTGGTCGGGCATCGACTGGGCGGGGTTGGTGCAGGCTATCCACAAGGCCTTGATCTGGCCTTCGGCCGCGGCCTTGAACATCTCCACCGCGCTTTTGCCCGGCTGCTCGGGAATGCGCGGCACGCCCCAGAAGGCGGCCATCTCGGCGCGGTGCGCCGGGTTGGCCAGGTCGCGGTGGGCGGGCAGCAGATTGCTCAGGCCGCCCACCTCGCGCCCGCCCATCGCATTGGGCTGGCCGGTGAGCGAAAACGGCCCGGCGCCGGCGCGGCCGATCTGGCCGGTGGCCAGGTGCAGGTTGATCAAGGCCGCATTCTTGGCGGTGCCGCTGGCGCTCTGGTTCAGGCCCTGGCAATACAGCGACAGGGTGGGGCTGCGGCCTTCGCCCGGCGCATCGAGCCCGGCAAACCAGGCGGCAGCCTGCAGCAAGGCCTTTTCGGTCAGGCCGGTCAGGCGACTGGTTTCACGCGGGGTGAACTCGGCCACCCGCACGCGCAGCGCCTCGAAGCCGTGGGTGTGGGCGTCGATGTAGTCGCGGGCTATCCAGCCTTCGGCCAGCATCAGGTGCAGCAGGCCGTGGTACAGCGCCACGTCGCTGCCGGGCAGCAGCGGCAAGTGCAGGTCGGCGGCGCCTGCGGTGTCGGTGCGCCGCGGGTCGGCCACGATGAGGCGCAGCCGCGGGTCGGCGCGCCTGGCGTCTTCGATGCGACGGAACAGGATGGGGTGCGCCCAGGCGGTGTTGGCGCCGGTGATGAAGAGAGTGCGCGCATGGGCCAGGTCTTCATAGCAGGCGGGCGGCGCATCGGCACCCAGCGTGGCCTTGTAGCCGGCCACCGCGCTGCTCATGCACAGGCGCGAATTGGTGTCGACGTTGTTGGTGCCGATCAGCGCCTTGGCCAGCTTGTT
>NZ_CAXFDV010000681.1:0-1811 GCF_964001545.1 uncultured Aquincola sp. | reverse complement strand
CTCAGCGCCTGAGGTCGCACGCTTCGGCCCAGGCCGAAGCATCTGCCGCCCCTGCCCGGCGAGCATCACGTCATCTTCATTGCCGGATGCCCATGATGCCCGCCGACCTGTTCCACCCCACCTTCTGGCTGCTGCTGGCCTTTGCCGGCGCGGTGTTCACGCTCGCCGGCTTCGTCAAGGGCGTGATCGGCCTCGGCCTGCCCACCATCGCCATGGGATTGCTGAGCTTGCAAATGGCGCCCGCCCAGGCGGCGGCCTTGCTGGTGGTGCCCTCCTTCGTCAGCAACGTCTGGCAGCTGCTGGGCCAGGGTGGCCTGGCCGCGCTGCTGCGCCGGCTGTGGCCGCTGCTGGCCGGCGTGTGCATGGGCACCTGGCTGGGCGCCGGCTGGCTGACCGGCGGCGCCAGCCGCGCGGCCGGCGCGGCGCTGGGCCTGGCCTTGATCGCTTACGCCCTGTTCGGGCTGCTGCTCAAACCCTGGCGGCTGCCGCCGGGCTGGGAGCCCGTGCTGTCGCCGCTCGTGGGCCTGGCCACGGGGCTGGTGACGGCCGCCACCGGCGTGTTCGTGATCCCGGCCGTGCCCTATCTGCAGGCGTTGGGGCTGGAGAAAGAAGCCCTGGTGCAGGCGCTGGGCGTGTCCTTCCTCGTCAGCACGCTGGCGCTGGCGGCCACGCTGGGCGGTGGTGGCGCGCTACCGGCTCCGGTGCTCGCTGCTTCCCTGGCGGCGCTGTTGCCCACGCTGGGCGGCATGGCGGTGGGCCAGTGGCTGCGCCGCCGCACGCAGCCCGAACGCTTCAAGCGCTGGTTCTTCGCCGGCCTTCTTGCCCTGGGCGCCTGGCTGCTGGCCCGCGCCGTGGTGTGATGCAGCCATGAACGCCCCCGAGCCCCGCTTCGCCAGAGTGGCCGCGATGATCGCGGACCCCACCCGTGCCCGCATGCTGGCGCTGCTGATGAACGGGCAGGCCCATACCGCGGGCGAGCTGGCGGCCGCCGCGGGCGTGACGCCGGCCACCGCCAGCGGCCACCTGGCCCAGCTGGTCGACACCGAGTTGGTGGTGCCGCGGGCGCAGGGCAGGCACCGCTACTTCCGGCTGGCTGACGAGCGCATCGCCCATGCGCTGGAAGCGCTGTCGCTGGTGGCTGAACGTGGGGCGGCCGACGCCAAGTGGCAGCAGCCCGACTACCTGCCGCTCAAGCGCGCACGCACCTGCTACTGCCACCTGGCGGGGGAATTGGGCGTGGCCTGGCTCGAAGGGCTGCTGCGCTGCGGCCATCTGCAGCCGCAGGCCGGCTGGTATGCGTTGACGCCGGCAGGCCGGCAGGCGCTGGCCGCGGCGGGCATCGACCTGCCCGATCGCCTGCCGGCGACACCCCAGGCGCAGCGTCGCTTTGCCTACCCTTGTCTGGACTGGTCGGAACGGCGCGACCACCTGGGCGGCACGCTGGCCGTTGCGCTGCTGGCGCATGCGCGCAACCACGACTGGCTGCGGTCGCAGCCCGCCTCACGCGCGCTGCAGTTGACACCGGCGGGGCGCCGGGCCCTGGCGCCGTGGTTGGCGGTGGCGTCCGCTCAGCGCACCGAAGGCGCAGGCGGATCGGAAGCCGGCGCGGCGGGGGCCGAAGCCACCGGAGCCGGCGTCTGAGCGCCCGGAGCGCCCACCGTCACCGTCGTCGTCTCCTTGATGATGCCGCCGCCGGCCACGCTGCCGCTTTGTTCACCCAGGCCGTTGGCGCGGCGCAGGCAATCGGCCTGCTGGTCGCCGGGCAGCGTCTGGCAGCGCTGGCGGGCGTTCTGGTCGTAGCGGCCTTGCTG
>NZ_CAXFDV010000680.1:0-2507 GCF_964001545.1 uncultured Aquincola sp. | reverse complement strand
GCGGTCGTCACGGGGCCGGTCGAAGCGCGGGCGCTCACCCGGCGCACGGTCGGGCCGGTCGCCGCGGGGGCGATCACCGTACGGACGGTCGCCATGGGGCCGATCGCCGTAGGGCCGGTCACCTGGCGGCCGGTCACCGCCCTGGCGGTCGCCGCGGGGCCGGTCGCCTTGCCCACCTGGCCCAGCTTCGCCACGCGTCCGGTCGCCATGGGGACGGTCGCCCTGCGGCCGATCCCCGCGGAGCCGGTCGAAGCGCGGGCGTTCGTCGCCACCCCGTTCAAAGCGCGGGCGGTCGCCCGGCGGGCCGTCGCGGCGGGGCCGGTCGCCGCGGGCGCCGCGTTCGGGCTGCTGGCGGAAGGCTTCTTCGCGGGCGGCGCGGTCGGCCTGGGCCTCGGCCAGCGTGCGCTGGCGGCGGGGGGCGGTGGCTGCGCGCAGCGGAGCGCGGGCGCGGTCGCCGCTGCCGGCAGCAGCCGGCTTGTTCTTCAATTTCAGGGTGGCCATGTGACAAGGCGCGGCCAAAAAGTGGCCGGCAAGGGGGCGATTGGACCACGATGCGCGCCCGGACACCCGCTAAGCCAGGTTCCGCCGGGCCGCCCCAAGGAACCTACTCCCCTCGGGGGGGCGCGAGCGAAGCGAGCTTGGGGGCTACAGCCTCGGTCCGAACAGTTCCGCGATGGCCGTGCGGTACTGCGGCTGCGCCAGGTCGTTGGTGTTGTGGTGGGTGCCGCCCTCCACCAGCAGGAAGCGCTTGGGCGCGGTGGCGCGCTCGTACAGCGCGCGGCCCAGCTCGGGCGGAATCAGCTGGTCGTCGGTGCCGTGCACCACCAGCACCGGCGCCTTGACGCGGGCGATGCGGTCGCCCGCCTCGAAGCGCTGGGTCAGCAGCGGGCCCACCGGCAGCCAGCCCCAGCGCATCGTGGCCAGCACGTCGCGGATGGAGGTGAAGGTGTTTTCCACGATCAGGCCCGAGGCGTCATCCACCTCCTGCGCCAGGTTCACCGCGATGGCGCCGCCCAGCGAGTGGCCGAAGATGTAGCGGTGCGACTGCGGATGCTGCGTGGCCAGCCAGTCCCAGGCGGCCCGTGCATCCTGGTAGGACATCGATTCGGACGGCAGCACCGCCGTGCTGCGGCCAAAGCCCCGGTAGTCGATGCCCAGCACCGCAAAGCCCAGGTCGTGCATGCGGCGCATGCGGTTGGCGCTGCCGCGCACGTCCCAGCGGGCGCCGTGCAGGTACAGCATCACCGGTGCGTCGGGCCGGCTTTGCGCCAGCCACAGTCCGTGCAGCTTCACCGGCTTGCCCGCGTGCCAGCCGCTGTCGGGGGTGTAGTCGATCCAGACGTCGCGGAATTCCTGGTCGTCCAGCTCACCGCCCCACCAGGTGCCCGGGGTGGGCTGGAAGATCCAGCTGCGCTGCTGCTCGTCGAGCGATGCACAGCCGGCCGCCACGGCGGCCATGAACAGCAATCCGAACAACTGGGCCCAACCGTGGCGGCGCAGCCCTGCAACAACCTGGACAACCTGACGCATGGGCCGCGATGCTTGCACAGCCCGTGCCGGCTGAACGAATGAAAAGCCGATTTTCCGCAGGCCGTACCGGAGATGCCTTGCGCTTAGCAGCGCAGCAACATGGTCACAAGCGGTACGCCGCCCGTTCAGGCCCGGGCGCGGAACACCGACACCGCTTCCACCAGGTGGTGGGTCTGGTTGCTCAGGCTCTGCGCAGCGGCGGCCGATTGCTCCACCAGCGCCGCGTTCTGCTGGGTGTTGCGATCCAGCAGGCTCACGGCTTCGCTCATCTGGCCGATGCCGGTGGTCTGCTCACGGGTGGCCTCGCTGATCGAGTTGACCAGCGACTGCACCTCACGCACCTGCGACATGATCTTGCCCATCGCCTCGGCGGCATGCGCCACCTGGCGCTCGCCGTCCTGCACCCGCTCGACGCTGTTGCCGATCAAGGTGCGGATCTCCTTGGCCGCCTGCGCGCTGCGCTGCGCCAGGCTGCGCACCTCGCCGGCCACCACCGCGAAGCCGCGGCCCTGCTCACCCGCCCGCGCGGCTTCCACCGCGGCATTCAGGGCCAGGATGTTGGTCTGGAAGGCGATGCCGTCGATCACCTCGATGATCTCGCCGATCTGCTTGCTGCTGGCGGTGATGCCCTGCATGGTGCTGGTCACACGCTGCACCACTTCGCCGCCTTCGGTGGCCGCGGCGCTGGCGCCGCTGGACAGCTCGGCCGCGCGCTGGGCGGCCTCTGCGTTGTTGCGCACGATGGAGCTCATCTCTTCCATCGACGCGGCGCTTTCTTCCAGGCTGGCGGCCGCCTGCTCGGTGCGGTCGCTCAGGTCGGTGTTGCCCTGGGCGATCTCGCCGCTGGCCTGTTCCACCGTCACCACCTGTTCGGCCACGTCGTCGATGATCCAGCGCAGCATCAGGCCGAGCTGGTTGAGCGAGCGCAGCGTCAGGCCCACCTCGTCCACCCGGTCCAGCGCCAGGCTGCCCACTTC
>NZ_CAXFDV010000679.1:0-3622 GCF_964001545.1 uncultured Aquincola sp. | reverse complement strand
TCGCCCTCGGTGGTCAACATCACCGCACTGGGCGTGGAGCGCGATTTCTTCAGCACCCGCGTCACCCAGGTGCCGCGTGGCACCGGCACCGGCTTCGTGTGGGACGAAGCCGGCCACATCGTCACCAACTTCCACGTCATCCAGGAGGCGTCGGGCGCGCGGGTCACGCTGTCCGACCAGTCCTCGCACAAGGCTTCGCTGGTGGGCGTGTTCCCTGACCGCGACCTGGCGGTGCTGAAGATCGAGGCGCCGCGCCAGAAGCTGCCGCCCATCGCGCTGGGCAGCAGCAAGGACCTGCAGGTGGGGCAGAAGGTGTATGCCATCGGCAACCCCTTCGGACTCGACCAGACGCTGACCACCGGCATCGTCAGTGCGCTCAACCGCGAGATCGAGTCGGTCACCCGCCGCACCATCCGCGGCGCGATCCAGACCGACGCGGCCATCAACCCCGGCAACTCGGGCGGGCCGCTGCTGGACTCGGCGGGCCGGGTGATCGGCGTCAACACCGCGATCTACAGCCCTTCGGGCGCCAGTGCCGGCATCGGCTTTGCCATTCCGGTGGACGAGGTCAACCGCATCGTGCCGCGGCTGATCCGCGACGGCCGCATGGTGCGGCCGGCGCTGGGCGTGACGGCCGGGCCCGAGAACATGGCCAAGGCCCTGGGCCTGCCCAAGGGCGTGCCGCTGGTGGCGGTGGCGCCGGGCGGGCCGGCGCAGAAGGCCGGGCTGCGGCCCTTCACCCGCGGCGCGCAGGGCGGCATCGTGGCGGGCGACGTGATTCAGGCCATCGACGATGCGGCGGTGGCCGACCTGGACGACATGCTCACCGCGCTGGAGCGCTACCAGCCCGGCGACCGCGTGACGCTGACGCTGTGGCGCGCCGGAGCCGTGCGCAAGCAGGCGGCGGTGCTGGCCGAATCGGACGACTGAAGGCCGCGTTTGACGGCTTCAGGCAGCGATGCCGGCGGCCCGACGCCGACGCACCCACGCACCGACCGCAGCCAGGCCGCCCAGCATCAGGGCCCACTGGCTGGGTTCAGGCACCGGCAGCGCCGTGCCCTGCCAACGGGTCACGTAGGGCTGGCCATTGATGAGGTCGAGCTGCACGATGCCGGTGTTCTGCAGGCCATTCGCAAAGGCAAAGTCGTAGCCCACGTTCTTGGCGAAGAAGGGCATCACATAGCCAGTCTCGGCGCCATGCCCCACCAGCACCACCACACCGGGGTCGTTCTGGTGGCGTTGGATGATCTCGGTCCAGGCCGGGATCACGCGAGCCGCCAGGTCGATCAGTGATTCGGCATTCGGCAGGTTCGGCTTGGCATCCGGCTGGCCTGCGGCCCAGGCCGCCAACGTGCTGCCCACGCCGGCTGCGCCCAGCTGTCCGAGATCGGTCGCGTCTCCGTAGTACCACTCGTTGGTGCGGGCGTCCGCGATCGGCGTCAGTCCGCGCGCGGCGGCCAGCGGCGCGGCCGTCAACTGGGTGCGCTGGTAGGCGCTGGTGTAGATCGTGGTGATGTCGTAGCCGGACAGGGCGCTGACCAGGCTATCGGCCTGCTGTTGGCCCAGCGCGGTGAGCGGCGGGTTCAGATATTCCTCGACCGAGGTGGCCGTGGCTGCATTCGCCGTGCTCTGCGCGTGGCGTACGAAAAGAAAGCTGGCCGCGCTGGCAGGCATGGCTTGCAAGGCTCCGATGAGGAGCATGGCGGCAAGTTGGGAGGACTTTTTCATGAGGCGGCAGCCCAGCTGTTGGTGAGACACAAGCGAGTCTCATTGACAAAAATGAAAGTGCTGTGACCCGTTCGGCGCCGAAGTGGTCGATCAGGCCCCATGGACGAACTGCGCAAACGTCAGCGGACATGTGGTTCTAGGGAGCGTGCAAGCGATGGCTGCTCGATAGATTGCCGGGTCCACCTTGGCAGCCCATCAGCTTCTCGCATGAACCTGAACATCACCCCCACGATGGCGCGCGTCTGCGCCATCACCGCGCTTTGCGCCGCCGCGCAACTCGGCACCGCGCAAGCCGCCCCCACCAGCGTGTCCGTCGACGTGGCCGGCATCCTGGACATGGACGAGCGCGACGCCCCCACCAACACCGTCCAGGAGCTGTTCGTGGGCGCCGGGCTGTTCATCACCACCCTCACGTGGAACGTCACGCTGACCAGCCACGACCCCAGCTACCTGTCGGAGATGCAGGTGACCTTCAGCGACTCGCTGGGCCACGGCGTCACCTTCACGCCGGGCGGTGGCGACGACTTCACCGGCACGGCCACGTATGCCGGCTTCCAGGACCTGCGGCTGCTGGGCCAGCACTTCCAGCTGGGCCAGGACGGGATGCTGCGCCTGGAGTTCCATGACGCCTACAAGGACCTGCCGTTCGACGAAGCCGAGGGCACCTGGAACGCCGGCACGCTCACCTTCGGCGTGTCGCCTGTGCCGGAGCTCGAGACCTGGGCCCTGATGGCGGGTGGCCTTCTGGCGGTGCTGGCGCTGGCCCGGCGTCGCACCCATGCAGCGCCTGCCGTCTGACCCATCGCACCCCACGTTCTCCGAGGCCTTCCATGTCTTCAAGCTCCTTCGTTCACGCCCTGCTCCGTCTGGCCCGCCGTGCGGCCGGCGCGGCCGCCATCGGCCTGGCGACCTCGCTGGCCGCGACGGCCGTGCTGGCCGAGCCGATCTTCGAGGTGGCCAAGCCGGTGCCGCTGTATTCGTACTTCGCGGTGGGCGACGTCAACGCCGCGGTCAAGGCGCCCACGGCGCTGCCCACGCCGTCCTTCGTGTTGATGGGCGGCGGCCCCGACGTCGATCCGGCCTTCCGCTGGCTGATCCAGCGCGCCGGCATCACGCCGGCCACCGGCGGGCGCTTCGTGGTCATCCGCGCCACGGGCACCGACGCCTACAACCCCTACATCTTCTACAGCGACGAAGCGCTGACCACCTCCAGCACCATCGCCGACCAGTGGGTGGGCGGTGCCTCGCTGGGGCTGAGCTCGGTGGAAACGCTGGTGATACCCAGCGTGAAGGCGGCCAACAGCGCGGCTGTCAATGCCATCGTGGCCCGGGCCAACGTGGTGTGGATCGCGGGCGGAGACCAGAGCCACTACATCCGCTTCTGGAAGGGCACGGCGCTGGAGCAGACGCTCAAGGCCCTGATGCAACGCAACGTGCCCATCGGCGGCACCAGCGCCGGGCTGGCGGTGCTGGGGCAGTTCGACTACTCGGCGCTGTACCGCTCGGCCACGTCCGAGCTGTCGATGCTCGATCCCTACTACAAGGACATCACCTTCGACCCTTCGCCGCTGAGCCTGACCGGTGGCTTCATCGCGCCGCCCGCGCTGGAGAGCCTGATCTTCGACAGCCATTTCGACAGCCGCGACCGCATGGGCCGCTTCGTCACGTTCCTCTCGCGCATCGTGGCGCCCACCACCACCCCGGGCGGCACGCTGGGCTGCAGCGGCGGCGTGCTGCCGGCTTCTTCCAGCGGCGTCAGGACGGCGCGCGGCATCGGCATCAGCGTGGAAACGGCGCTGCTGGTGCAAGGCCATGGCACGGGCCAGCCGGTGACCGCCACGCGCGTGACCAATGCATCGACGACGACGGAAAGCGCCGTCTACTTCGTGCGGCC
>NZ_CAXFDV010000678.1:0-2190 GCF_964001545.1 uncultured Aquincola sp. | reverse complement strand
GCCTGGCCCGGCCTGCTGCGCCGGCTGGAGCGTCAGATGCCCGGTTTCGACCGCTGAAGCCGCGGGGCCGCCCCCAGGTACCACTCCTTGGCCGCGGCAATGCGGTCGGCGGGCACGTTGCCCAGCTTGCGGCCCCAGCGCAGCGCCTGGGCCACCGCCTCACCGGGTGGCACCACTTCATTGGCCAGGCCCATGCCGTGCAGGCGCTGGGCGCTGAGCGCTTCGGTCAGCCACAGCAGCTGCATGGCCAGCGGGCGCGGCAGCTGCAGGCTCAATGCGGCGGCGGCTTCGGGCTGCGTCCACGAGAAGCAGGCGTCGTCCGCCGCGATCACCACGTCGCAGGCCAGCGCCAGCACGAAGCCGGCGTCCACCGCATGGCCCTCCACCGCGGCGATGATGGGCTTGGGGCTGCTGCGCATCACGTCCAGCAGGCCGTCGAAGGCGGCTTCAAAGCCACCGGGCCCTGGTTCGTCATGGCCGGCCGCATGCCCGTCGGCACCGGCGCAGAAATGCGCGCCGTCGCCGTGCAGCACGATGCAGTGCACCTCACCATCGTCTGCCGCGTTGTTGATGGCCTCGATGCCCGCCGCGCAGGCCTGGGCCGACAGCCGGTTGCGCGTGGCCGGGTCCTTGAGGGTGAGCAGCAGCGTGTGCTCACGGCGTTCGGTCAGCAGTTCGGAAGACATCGTCAAGACAGGCCCTGACAGGCCGATAAGGGCTGCAGGTCATTGTGTCACGCGGCCTTGTCGTCCCCCGGGCGACCGCGGGACCGCATGCTAGAGTGATTCGTTACCCCCAAGCCGCTGCTTACAACGCAACCCGACGCATGAGCGATGCTGGTGTTCGTCGCCGTTTCCGGGCGCCTGTCTGGCACCTGGGCCTCCGTGCCACTGCGGCGGCTGCCGCGGCGCTGACGTTCGCGTCGGCCGGTGCGCAGCCGGCGTCGGCGCCGGCCCAGGGCCTGTCGCCGGCGGCCGGCTTGCCGTCCCTGGCGGCCTCCACGCCCGAGGCGCGGCTGCAGGAGCTGGCGCAGGCACTGGCGCAGTTGCGCAGCGCCGAGGCCGGCCGCCAGGCGCAGACCGCGCAGCTGCTGGAACAGGTCAAGCACCTGCGCGGCCAGGTCGAGTGGCACGAAGCCGTGCTGCCCTGGCTGGGCGCGGCGCTGGCCCTGCTGGCCGGCGGCCTGGGCCTCACCGCCCGTGCGCTGCTGCGCCGCCCGCGGGCCCGGCCGGCTGCGGCGGGCGGGCGCCCGCCCGAGCCGCGTGCTTCGGTGCCGCCGTCGGTCAGCGCCTCCGCGTCGCGTCCCGGCAGCCTGCCGCCGCCCGCCCATGCCGCCCATGCGGCCGGTGCCGCCAGCGCGCCGCCCTGCGTGCCCACCCCGGCCATCGAGCCGCCGGTGGCCGAGGTGGCCGGGGTGCAGGCCGTGGCGCGCCCGCCCGCCTTGCCGCTCGCCGAGCGGCCCGAGTTCGTGTCCAGCACGCGGCCGGTGCCGCAGCTGTTCTCCATCCCCGACACGCCGGCACCGCTGCTCAGCGCCGATGCGCTGATCGACCTGGAGCAGCAGGCCGACTTCTTCATCGCGCTGGGCCAGGACGATGCGGCGGTGGAACGGCTGGTGGCCGAGCTGCGCACCGTCGATGGCCACAGCCCCATGCCCTGGCTCAAGCTGCTGCAGATCCACCGCCGCCGGGGCGACCGCGCCGCCTACCAGCGCGCGCTGGACCGCTTCCGCCAGCGCTTCGGCCCGCATGGCGCCGACTGGGAACATGCCGACGATCCGCAGCGCGGGCTGGACGACTACCCCGAGGCAGTGGCCCGGCTGCAGGCCTTGTGGCCGACACCGCAGGACGTGATGGCGCTGCTGGAGCGCCTGGTGGGCGGCTGCGAGCCGACGCTGGTGTTGTCGCTGACGGCCAGCCAGGACGCGCTGCTGCTGTACCAGCTGGCCCGCAGCTACGTGCCCGGCGCCGAGCCGGCGCCCACGCCCGACGTGGACCTGCTGCTGCCGATGGACCCGTCCGGCAGCGCCAGCCGGCCGGCGCGTTCCGGCGCGGTCGACCTGGACCTGTCCAGCGGCCTGGCGCCTCTGTAGGCTGCCCGGTCAGAGCTTGGCCAGCCGCTCCAGCGCGCGTTCCAGCGTCTCGTCCTTCTTGGCGAAGCAAAAGCGCACGATGCGCTGCTCGAAGCCGT
>NZ_CAXFDV010000677.1:0-2847 GCF_964001545.1 uncultured Aquincola sp. | reverse complement strand
GGCATGAGCTGGAACGTCGGCATCTTCCGCGCCGACAACCGCGACGACATCCTGTTCGTGGCCGACGACCAGGCCGGCTTCGGTTACTTCCGCAACTTCGGCAAGACGCGCCGGCAAGGGCTGGAGGCTGGCCTCAGCCTGCCGCTGACCCGCGACCTGACCGTCGGCGCCAACTACACCTACCTGCAGGCCACCTACCGCAGCGCCGAGGTGGTGGACGGTTCGAGCAACAGCAGCAACAGCGAAGCCGAGGAAGGCAACCCGGGCACCGAAGGCACCATCGAGATCCGCCCCGGTGACCGCATTCCGCTGATCCCGCGGCACATGCTCAAGCTATTCGCCGACTGGCGCGTGGGCAGCGGCTGGAGCCTGGGCGCCGACGTCACCGCGGTGGGCGGCTCCATCGCCCGCGGCAACGAGAACGGCCGCCACCAGGCCGATGGCACCTACTACCTGGGCAGCGGCCGCAGCGGCGGTTATGCGGTGCTCAACCTCAGTGCCGACTACGAGCCCACCGCAGCCTGGCGCTTCTTCGTGCAGGTGAACAACGTGTTCGACCGCAAGTACAGCACCGCGGCGCAGCTGGGCGCCACCGGCTTCGATGCGAATGGCAACTTCCAGGCGCGGCCCTTCCCGCGCAATGCCGAGGGCGAGTACCCGCTGCAGCATTCCACCTTCTACGCCCCGGGTGCGCCGCGCACCGTCTGGGCCGGCGTGCGCTACCGCTTCGGCTCGTAAGCGGGCAAGGGCGGCGCCCGCGGGTAAGTCCGGAGGGCGCAGCTCTTGCTGACCCAGCGGTGCATCGGCTGCCGCCGCCGCGCCTGTGCCACCGGCGTGACAGTGTGTGCCGCGCATCCCGCGCGGTGCGGCCGGTGTGCAGAGCCGCCCCAGCGGCCGAGGAAGTGCCGATGGAGCGAGACGACGCGTTGCTGAACGATTGGCGCCAGCGTGCGCTGGCGCTGGAAGCCGAGGTGGCCAAGGCCGTCATCGGCCAGCAGCGTGTGATCCGCGCGGTCAACACCGCCGTGTTCGCCCGCGGCCACGTGCTGCTGCAGGGCGACGTGGGCGTGGGCAAGACCACGCTGCTGCGGGCCTTTGCGCAGGTGCTGGGGGGTGCCTTCGCGCGCACCGAAGGCACCATCGACCTGATGCCCAACGACCTCGTGTACTACACCTACATCGGCGCCGACGGGCGGCCGGCGGTGGAGGCGGGGCCGCTAATCGAGCATGGCCCCGAGCTGGCCATCTTCTTCTTCAACGAGATCAACCGCGCCCGGCCGCAGGTGCACTCGCTGCTGCTGCGGGTGATGGCCGAGCGCAGCGTCTCGGCCTTCAACCGCGAGGTGCGTTTTCCGCACCTGCTGGTGTTTGCCGACCGCAACCGGGTGGAGCGGGAAGAGACCTTCGAGATCTCGTCCGCGGCGCGCGACCGCTTCATGATGGAGATCACCATCGACGCGCCGGCCACCGACGACGACCGCCGGGCGCTGATGTTCGACCCGCGCTTTCACGACACCGACCGGCTGGTGGGCGCGCTGCAGCCGGCCATGGTGCCTTATGCCGAACTCAATGCAGTGGCCGAAGCCATCCAGCACCAGGTGCGCGCTTCCACCGCGCTGCAGGACTATGCATTGGGTCTGTGGCGGGCCACCGCGGTGCCGGCCGACTACGGCGTCAAGCTGCCCGACCTGGACACCGCGCGCCTGATGCTGGCAGGCGCGAGCCCGCGCGGCATGAGCATGTTGATGCGCGCGACCCGCGTGGCCGCCTGGCTGGCCGGCCGCGACTACGCCACGCCCGAAGATGTGCAGGCGGTGTTCGTCGACACGCTGGCGCACCGGCTGTGCTTGCAGCCGGTGTACGAAATGCGCCGGCCCGAGATCACCGGCCCGCTGATGGCCGGCATCCTGGCCGCGGTGGCCGCGCCCTGAAGGAGCGGCCTCGATGCACGAGATCCAGTACCGCGTCGGTGGCCCGGTGCAGGGCCACTTTCCCGGCCACCACCGCAGCAGCCGGGGCGAAAGCGGCTTCGAATTCCGCGGCCATGCCTCGCTGCTGGATGCGCCCGACCCGCGCCGGCTCGACCTGCATGCCAGCCTGCGCGACCCCTTCGGCGGCTGGCGCGTGCGCATCCATGCGCAGCGCATGTCGGTGCCGGTGACGATGGTGGTGGACCTGTCGGCTTCGATGGGTTTTGAAGGCGCACGCCGCAAGCTCGACGTGGTGGCCGACTTCACCGACAGCCTGGCCTGGTCGGCCTGGCGCACCGGCGACAGCTTCGGCTTCATCGGCTGCGCCGCCCAGGTGGAGCCGGCGCTGCTGCAGCCGCAGACGCGCCAGCGCGGCACCGGCAGCGTGCTGGCCCA
This sequence comes from uncultured Aquincola sp., assembly GCF_964001545.1. Lineage (NCBI taxonomy): Bacteria > Pseudomonadati > Pseudomonadota > Betaproteobacteria > Burkholderiales > Sphaerotilaceae > Aquincola > uncultured Aquincola sp. Next base: position 481 of record NZ_CAXFDV010000677.1, on the reverse strand, counting down.
CACGCTGCGCCATTGGCAGCCCACCGGCCGCAGCGCCGAGGGCCTGCTGCAGGCACCGCAGCACCTGTCGCGCCAGCGCAGCCTGGTGTTCCTGGTGTCCGACTTCCACCTGCCGTTGCCCTTGATCGAGCGTGTGCTGGACGGCCTGTCGGCCCATGAGGTGGTGCCGGTGGTGCTGTGGGACCCGCTGGAGTTCGGCCCCGATGCACGCCGCGGCCTGCTGACGGTGGTGGACCCCGAAAGCGGCCGCCAGCGGCTGGTGTGGTGGCGGCCCGCGTTGCGCGCCCGCTGGCAGGCGGCCCGCACGGCCCACCGCGCCGCCCTGATGCAGGCCCTGCAGACCCGCCGCCTGCAGCCCTTGGTCATCGAAGGCGGCTTCGATGCGGATGCCGTGACGCGGCACTTCTACGCATGACGGCCCGGGCCGCAGCGCGGGCATGGTGCCTGGGCGCAGCCGGGCTGCTGGTGGCCGCAGCGCCGG
>NZ_CAXFDV010000676.1:0-8202 GCF_964001545.1 uncultured Aquincola sp. | reverse complement strand
GATGCCGAAGGCAAGAAGCTGACCGGCCGCAATGCGGTCAACGTGATTCCCGCGGCCGAGCTGGCCGGCTGGAAGAAGGCGGCCGAGCCGGTGGTCGAGCAGTGGGTCACCGAGGTGGGTGCCAAGGGCGCCGACGGCCGGCAGCTGCTGACCAACGCGCGGGCGCTGATCGCCAAGCACGCGGGCGGCAACTGATTCCTTTCTTCCAGCAGTTCCCGACCTCCGCCTGAGCAGCGGCGGCCCATGCCGGGCCGCCGCATGGGCGCAACGATCACGGACTCTCCCATGCAAGAACCCATTCCCGGCAGCAGCGACGGCGCGCTGTCGGCCATCGGCCCCTGGGGCCGGCCGCTGCTGCTGGCCAGCAAGGCGCTGGCCCTGGCCGGCGGCCTCGTCTTCGTGCTGCTGGTCGGCATGAGCATCGTCAGCATCGTCGGCCGCAAGCTGGCCTCGTCGCCGGTGCCTGGCGACGTGGAGATGCTGCAGATGTGCGCAGCCTTTGCCTGCGCCAGCTTCTTCGCCTACTGCCACCTGGCCGGTGGCGACGTGAAGGTGGACTTCTTCACCGCGCGTGCCTCGCGCCGCACCGTGCAGCTGCTGGACGCTGTCGGCTCGCTGCTCTTCGCCCTGGTGGGTGCGGCGCTGGCCTGGCGTTCCTGGGTGGGCGCGATGGGTGTGAAGGAAGCGGGCGAGACCAGCATCATCCTCGGCTGGCCGCTCTGGATCGCGCAGGTGCTGATGGTGCCCGGCTTCGTGCTGATGGCGCTGGCGGGCCTGTACATGGCCGGCCTGCACCTGCGGCTGGCGCTGGGGGTGCGGTCATGAGCGGCATTGCAGCCGGCGGGCTGATCTTCGCGCTGCTGATGACGCTGCTGGCCCTGCGGGTGCCCATCGGCATTGCCATGTTCGTGATGGGCTCGGGCGGCTACTTTGCGCTGTCGGGCTTCGAGTCGGCGCCGCTGATGAGCGCGCTCAAGCACGTGGCCTATGCGCGGCTGTCCAACTACGACCTGATCGTCATCCCGATGTTCCTGCTGATGGGTCAGTTCGCCACCCACGGTGGACTCAGCGCCGCGCTGTTCCGCTTTGTCGCGGCCTTCATGGGCCACTGGCGCGGCGGCATGGCGATGGCGTCCATCTGCGCCTGCGCCGGCTTTGGCGCCATCTGTGGTTCATCGCTGGCCACCGCGGCCACCATGGGCCAGGTGGCACTGCCCGAGCTGCGCCGCTTCGGCTACGCCGGCGGTCTGGCCACCGGCGCATTGGCCGCGGGCGGCACGCTGGGCATCATGATCCCGCCTTCGGTGCCGCTGGTGATCTACGCCATCCTGACGCAGGAATCGATCGGCAAGCTGTTCATGGCGGCGGTGCTGCCCGGCGTGATCGCGATGGTGGGCTACATGATCGTGGTGCGCATCATCGTCAGCCTGAACCCGGCGGCCGGCCCGGCGGGCCCGCGGGTGCCCTGGCCCGAGCGCTTCAAGGCGCTGGCACAGGTGCTGCCGGTGCTGGCGGTGTTCGTGGTGGTCATCGTCGGCATCTACGGCGGCTGGGCCAACCCCACCGAGGCCGCGGCCATCGGCGCGGCGGCCTGCGGCGTGCTGGCCGTGGCCACCGGCGGCATGCGCCTCAAAGGCCTGCTGGCCAGTGCGTTGGGCACCGCCCAGGCCACCGCGATGATCTTCCTGGTGCTGCTGGGCGCCGACATGCTGAACACCGCGCTGGCGCTGTCGCAGATGCCGGTGGAGCTGGCCGCCTGGGTGCAGGCCAGCGGCCTGCCGCCGATGCTGGTGATGGTGGCCATCCTGGTGATCTACATCCTGCTGGGCTGCGTGATGGACAGCCTGGCCATGATCCTGTTGACCATTCCCATCTTCTATCCGGTGGTGATGGGCCTGGACTTCCATGGCCTGCCGCCGGCCGACAAGAGCATCTGGTTTGGCATCCTGGCGCTGATGGTGGTCGAGATCGGCCTGGTGCATCCGCCGGTGGGCATGAACGTTTTCATCATCAACCGGCTGGCCAAGGACGTACCCCTGGTCGACACCTTCAAGGGCGTGATGCCGTTCCTGGCGTCGGACCTGGTGCGCATCGTCGCGCTGCTGGTGCTGCCGGCGATCTCGCTGGTGCTCATCCACCACTTCGGCGCCTGACGCCCAGCCCCTGCAAGGAGTGCCCCACCCGTGGCCCAGATCATCGGCGGCCTGGCCGCCTCTCACACGCCCACCATCGGCTTCGCCTTCGACCGCGACAAGCGCAACGACCCGGTCTGGGCGCCGATCTTCGAAGCCTTCGAGCCGGTGCAGCAGTGGATCGCCGAGCGGCGGCCCGACGTGCTGCTGTTCATCTACAACGACCACGTCACCTCGTTCTTCTTCGACCACTACTCGGCCTTTGCGCTGGGAGTGGGCCGGCAGTGGCAGGTGGCCGACGAAGGCGGTGGCGCCCGCGACCTGCCGCCGGTGCAGGGTCACCCGGCGCTGGCCGCCCACATCGGCCGCAGCCTGATGGCCGACGAGTTCGACATGTCCTTCTTCCAGGAGCGGGCGCTGGACCATGGCTGCTTCTCGCCGCTGTCGGTGATGTGCCCGCATGAGCCGGCCTGGCCGGTGCAGCTGGTGCCGCTGCAGATGGGCGTGCTGCAGTTTCCGCTGCCCAGCGCGCGCCGCTGCTTCAAGCTGGGCCAGGCGCTGCGCCGCGCCATCGAAAGCTACCCCGAAGACCTGCGCGTGGCGGTGGTGGCCACTGGTGGCCTCAGCCACCAGGTGCATGGCGAGCGGGCCGGCTTCAACAACCCCGAGTGGGATGCGCGCTTTCTCGACCTGCTGGCGCAGGACCCCGAGCAGCTGGCCGGCATGACCCATGCCGAGTACGCCACGCTGGGCGGCCTGGAAGGCGCCGAGGTGATCATGTGGCTGGTGATGCGCGGTGCGCTGTCGCAGCAGGTGCGCTGCCTGCACCGCAGCTACTACCTGCCGTCGATGACCGGCATCGCCACCGCCATCTATGAGCCGCTGGGGCAGGGCATGGCACCCGCGGCGGCCGAGCGCCACCGCGCCCATGTGGACGCCCAGCTGGCCGGTGCCGAGGCGCTGCCCGGCACCTACCCGTTCACGCTGGAGCGCAGCGTCAAGGGCTACCGGCTCAACCGCTTTTTGCACCAGCTGGTGCAGCCCGACTTCCGCGCGCGCTTTCTGGCCGACGAGGCGGCTTGCCTGGCCGCCGCCGACCTGAGCGACGACGAGCGCCGCATGGTGGCGCAGCGCGACTGGCAGGGCCTGATCCGCTACGGCGCCATCTTCTTCATGCTGGAGAAGCTGGGCGCCGTGGTGGGCGTGAGCAACCTGCACATCTATGCGGCGATGCGCGGCCAGACGCTGGAGGACTTCCAGCAGACCCGCAATGCGCCGGGCGCCTTGTATTCGGTGGCCGGCACGCAAGCCGGCGCGCTGGGCTGGGACCAGCCAGCTGTCTAGACAACCTGGAGGAGACCTTGATGATGAAGAAGAAGCTGTTCACCCTCGGCCTGCTGGCCGCCGCAGCCGGGGCGCAGGCCCAGACCGTGACGATCTACGGCTTGATCGACGTGGCGGTGGAGCACCTCACCCACGTTGGCGCAGCCGGCAGCAGCGTCACCCGCATGCCAGGGCTGACGGGCAGCCTGCCCTCGCGCCTGGGCCTGCGCGGCAGTGAAGACCTGGGCGGCGGCCTCAAGGCCATCTTCACGCTGGAGCAGGGCATCGGCGTGGACAGCGGTACGCTGAACCAGGGCGGCCGCAGCTGGGGCCGGCAGGTGTTCGTCGGCCTGTCGGGCGACTGGGGCAGCCTGACGCTGGGCCGCCAGTATTCGATGCTGTTCTGGTCGCAGCTGGATGCCGACATCCTGGGCCCGGCTGCCTATGGCTCGGGCTCGCTGGACAGCTACCTGCCCAATGCACGCGTGGACAACGCCATCGCGTACCGCGGCAGCTTCAGCGGCCTGACGGTGGGCGCCACCTACAGCTTCGGCCGCGATGCGGTCAATGCCGGCCCCAGCCCCTCGGGCACCAACTGCGCCGGTGAAAACGCCGACGACAGCCAGGCCTGCCGCCAGTGGAGCGCGATGGCCAAATACGACGCCGCCACCTGGGGCCTGGCCCTGGCGGTGGACGAGATCCGCGGCGGCACCGGTGCCTTTGCCGGCCTGACCAGCAGCCGCCTGAAGGACCGCCGCGCCACCGTGGCCGGCTGGGTGAAGTTCGATGCGCTGAAAGTGGGCGCCGGCATGATCGACCGCCACAACGAAGGCAGCGCCAGCACGCCGCGCAGCCGGCTCGGCTACCTGGGCGCCGCCTATGCGGTGACGCCGGCCTTCACGGTGGACGGCGAGCTGTTCAAGCTGGACTACCGCGACAGCGCCAACGGGGCCGTGCTTTATGCGCTGCGCGGCACCTACAGCCTGTCCAAGCGCACAGCGGTGTACGCCACTGCCGGCCACATCGACAACGACGGCACGCTGGCCCTGGGCGTGAGCAATGCGGCGGCGGGCAACGCGCCAGCGGCCGGTGGTTCGCAGACCGGGTTCGCGGTGGGCGTGCGGCACAGCTTCTGAACCTGCTGCACACTCGCGGCCCCGTTGCACGCAGTCCGGAGTTTCTTGCCCATGAGCACATCCATTCCCCTGGTCGGCATCTCGTCGATGGCCACGCGGCAGCTGCTGGCCGAGCTGGCGCCGCTGTGCGCACCGGCCGGCAGCACGCTGCGGTTCGAGTCGGTGGGCGGCGTGGACGCGGCACGCCGGGTGGCCGAAGGCGAGTCCTTCGACCTGGTGGTGCTGGCCGCCGATGCGATGGACAAGCTGATGGCCGCCGGCCATCTGCAGCCCGGCAGCTTGCGGCCGCTGGTCGATTCGCCGATGGCCATCGCCGCCCGCGAAGGCACGCCCGCGCCCGAGGTGGGCAGCGAAGCGGCCTTGCGCGAGGCGGTGCTGCAGGCGTCGCGCATCGGCTACTCCACCGGCCCCAGCGGCGTGGCGCTGATGGCGCTGTTCGAGCGCTGGGGTGTGATGGAGACGCTGCGCGCACGCCTGGTGCAGGCCCGCGCCGGCGTGCCGGTGGCCTCGCTGGTGGCCAGCGGCGAAGCCAGCCTGGGCTTTCAGCAGCTCAGCGAGCTGATGCACCAGCCCGGCGTGCAGGTGCTGGGCGAGATGCCGGCCGGCGTGCAGATCACCACCACCTTCAGCGGCGCGGTGGCGGCGCGCAGCGCGCAGCCGGGGCTGGCCGCGCAGGCACTGCAAGCGCTGGCCGGGCCAGCCGTCGAAGCCGTGGCGGTGCGCCTGGGGCTGCAGCCGCGGCAGGGTTGAGGAAACGACGTTCAGTCACCGCCTTCACTGGAAGCCGGGTTCGCTGCCCAGGATTGCAGCCAGGTCTTGACGCTCGCCCAGCAGCCGGACCACGTCGAGGTGATCGGCTCTCTCGAAGTAGCACCACAGCAGCGGGAACTTCGCGATCCGCCAGGTCCGCAAGCCGCGAAGTTCCAACCGCTTCCCGAGGCGTGGTGAGCCCATGCCCGGCTCGGTCTCGATCTGATCCAAGGCCTCGTTCAGGGCCTTGACCAGCGTCAACGCCAGGCGCGAGCCCCCTTGCTGCCGGTAGTAGCGGACCTCAGCGCGACGATCGTCGAACGCTTTGGGTCGAAGAAGCGCTGGCTTCAATCGATGTCGCCGCGTGCGATGGACCGCAGTTCTCTGTCGTCGGCCTGGGTACGGCGGCGACCGGGACCGGAGGCCAGGCCTTCTTCGATGAGGTCGCGCAGGCGCTTCTTGGCTTGCTCCTCCTGATCGCGCCGAACCAGGTCGCGAATGTATTCGCTGGTATTGCCGTAGTGGCCCGACGCGACGCGCTGGTCGATGTATTCGCGCATCGCGTCGGGCAAGGCAAAGCTCATCGTCTGGCGGCTCATCGGCGCATCGTGCGCAGTTTGACAACCGTTGTCAACATGGGCGAGCCGTTGCAGTCATCACACCCTGCGCCGGACGGCAACGGCCAGCGCCGCCAGGCCCAGCCCCAGTATCGCCCAGGTGCCCGGTTCAGGCACCGCGCTGATGGTCAGTGCCAGCCGGTCGCCGGCCTGCAGGCCGGTGGGGGCCAGCAGCCAGTCTTGCGTGCCGGCTTGGCCGAAGGCGGCGCCCAGCGTCACCGCGTAGGGCTCAGCGGGGTTGAACTGCAGCGTCTGTCGCGCGTCGTCGCCGCTGATCGACGCCAGCTGACCGAAGGCCGGCGTGACGCTGCCCACCAGGCCGAAGCTGGCGCCTTGCAGGCTCAGCTGCAGGCCGGGCAGCGCAGCGCCGGCCCCGACCACTGCATTGAAGGCCAGCCACTGACCCACATCGGCCGCTTCCAGCGCCAGCTCCACGCGCACCGGCGCGCTGCCGCGCAGCGTCAGGTCCAGCGCCAGGCTGCTGCCGTTCAGCGTGACGCTGGCGTCGTTGCCGCCGGCCTGCACGCCCACCAGTTGCAGCGCCTGGGCCTGGGTGGCCAGGGCGGCCACGCTCAGGGCCAGCGCAGCGCGCCAGCGCCGCGGAATGCTCATGCCATGCATCGTGCGCCCCTTCATGCCGGCACCAGCGTGCGGCTGTAGATCTGCTGGCCGTCGATGTCCTTGAAGGCGACGGTGAAGCTGCGGCTGGCCGCGTCGATGTTCACCTCGCCGAAGAATTGCATGCGGGCATAAGGCGACAGGTTGGCCTGCCCCGGCGGCGGCGCCTTCTGAAAGTCCACCCGCGGGCCGAAGGTGCCGTCCAGCGTGTTGGGGCCGAAGGTGCCGGCGTTCAGCGGGCCGGCGACGAATTCCCAGAAGGGGTCGAAGTCGGTTAAGGCCGCGCGTGAGGGGTCGTACTGGTGGGCGGCGCAGTAGTGCACGTCGGCCGTCAGCCACACCACGTTGCGCACCGCCATCTGCTTGATGGCGCGCAGCACGCCGGCGATCTCCAGCTCGCGGCCACGGGCCGGGCCGTCGTTGCCGTTGGCAATGGCTTCCCAGCGGGCATTGCCGTTGGCGTCGCGGCCATCGCCCACGTTCAGGCCGATGGGCATGTCGGCGGCGATCACCTTCCAGGTGGCGCGCGAGCGGCGCAGGCCGTCCTTCAGCCAGGCCAGTTGTTCGGCACCCAGGTAGCGGCTGGCGTCGTTCTCGGCGGCCTCGAGGTTGGTGCCGTTGGGGCCGCGGTAGCTGCGCATGTCCACCACGAACACGTCCAGCAGCGGACCGTAGGGGATGTAGCGGTACACCCGTTCCAGCTCGGCGGCGCCGTAGGGGCGCATCGGCGCATATTCCTGGAAGGCGCGGCTGCCGCGGGCGATCAGCAGCGGCACGTCCTTGACGGTGTAGCGGCTGTCGGCCGACAGGTCCTTGCTGGCACTCCAGTTGTTGGTCACCTCATGGTCGTCCCACTGCCAGATCTGCGGCACTTCGGCATTGAAGCGGCGCATGTTCTCGTCCAGCAGGTTGTAGCGGTAGCGGCCGCGGTATTCGTCCAGCGTCTCGGCCACCTTGGACACTTCCGGCGTGACCAGGTTGCTCCAGGTCTGGCCGTTCTCGGCGGTGACGGTGGCCTGGATGGGGCCGTCGGCATAGATGGTGTCGCCGCTGTGGATGAAGAAGTCGGGCTGCACGCGGCGCATCTGTTCGTAGATGCGCATGCCGCCGAAGCCGGGGTTGATGCCCCAGCCCTGGCCGGCGGTGTCGCCACCCCAGACGAAGCGCACGTTGCGCTGCAGCGCCGGCGTGCGGAAGCGGCCCAGCACCGGCTCGCTGGTGGCGCGGCTGTTGGTCAGGCTCTCGAACCAGGCGCGCACGTACACCGTGCGGTCGGCCGGCAGGCCGCTCAGGTCCATGCGGGCGGTGAAGTCGGTGACCTCCAGCGCATGCGGGCCGACGCGGCGCACCGGGCGGGTGAAGGCTTCGTCGAAGGCGTACTCGGCGATCAAGCGCGCCGGCCGGTCGGCCCGGCTCCACAGCATCGTGTTGCCCAGCGTCATGTCGCCGAACTGGATGCCCTGGGCCATCAACGGCCGGTCGGCTTCGGCGGTGACGATGGCGGCAGAGGCCACCTGGTGCCGGGGCAGCAGGGCGGCCCCGGCCAGGGCCATGCCGCCGTGCAGCAGGCGTCGGCGTTGGGTCGAGTGGCGGTCTTGGCTCATGCGGGGCTCTCCTCGTGGGGTC
>NZ_CAXFDV010000675.1:0-11246 GCF_964001545.1 uncultured Aquincola sp. | reverse complement strand
TTCGGCCAGCTCATCGCCCATGCGGCGCGCACGCGCAGGCTCACGGCCGGCTGCATCGTCGGCTCGGGCACGGTGAGCAATGCCGCGCGCAGCGCCGGCAGCGCCTGCATCGCCGAACGCCGTGTGATCGAGAAGATCGACCTGGGCGAGAGCCGCACCGGCTTCATGCGCTTCGGCGACCGGGTGCGCATGCAGGCCCTGTTCGACGATGGCCGGCCCGGCCCCTTCGGCGTGATCGACCAGCGCGTGGTGGCCGCCCACACCACCGCTTGAGGCCGCCATGCATGTGCTGATCACCGGCGCGGCCGGCTTCATCGGGCAGGCGCTGGCGCGGCAGTTGATGCGCCATCCCCTGGTGGCCGAGCGGCCGGTCACGCGCCTGAGCCTGCTCGACCAGCCCGGCGCCGCGCTGCCCGCCATCGCCGACCTGCCCGCCGCGCCCGAGCGCCAGGCCTGGCCCTGCGACCTGGCGGATGGCAAAGCGCAGGCCGCGCTGGCCGAGCGCCTGGCCGCCGATCCGGTGGACCTGGTGTTCCACCTGGCCAGCATTCCCGGCGGGCTGGCCGAGCAGCAACCGGTGCTGGCCCGGCGCGTGAACATCGACGCCACCTCCGTGCTGCTGGAAGCAGCCCAGGCCCAGGTGCAGGCCGGCGGCCCGGTGCCGGTATTCGTGTTCGCCAGCTCCATCGCGGTGTTCGGCACGCTGCCCGCCGAGGTGGACGACGACACCCCGCTGCGCCCGGTCATGAGCTACGGCATGCACAAGGTGCTGGGCGAGCTGATGGTGGCCGACTTCAGCCGCCGCGGCGCGGTGTGCGGCCGGTCCTTGCGGCTGCCGGGCGTGCTGTCGCGGCCGCCGGCGCCCACCGGCCAGCTGTCGGCCTTTCTCAGCGACCTGCCGCGCGAGCTGGCCGCCGGCCGCCGCTTCACCTGCCCCACCTCGCCGCAGGCGCGCACCTGGGCTTCGTCACTGCCTTGCGTGGTGAGCCAGTTGCTGCAGGCGGCCAGCACCCCGGCCACCGCCTGGCCGGCCACGCGGGCCTTGACGCCGCCCACCCTGCACTTCAGCCTGGCCGAGATGGTGGACGCAGTGGCGCGGGTGCATGGCGTGCCGGCGCAGGCGCAAGTCCGCTGGGCGCCCGATGAGCGCATCGAAGCGCTGTTCGGCCGCTTTCCACCGTTGCGCACGCCAGCCGCCCTGGCCGCCGGCTTCCGCGGTGATGCCGACCTGGACACGCTGCTGCGGCGCGCCCAGCCAGTGGCGCAGGCCTGAGTGCGCCTGTCGCGGCCCCCACGCATCGGGACTTACACGCAGGCAGCCCCCGTTCTGCGCCACCCCGCGCACTAAGGCGCGCAGCGGCCGCGCGCCGCGCCCGCCCTGCTCAAGCCGAAGGCAGCGCCCTCCGATCTTGCAGGGACGTCTCCACGCCGTCCCCCCATGAGCAGTGACACCGTCGCCCCCGCCCGGCCCACCAGCGCCGAAGCGGACGACACGCGCCACTACACCATCCTGACGGTGGACGACGAGCCTTCGGTGCTGAGCGCGCTGCGCCGGCTCTTCCGGCTGCAGGGCTGGCGCAGCCTGCAGGCCGAATCGGGCGCCGAGGGGCTGGACCTGCTGGACGCCGAGCCGGTGGACCTGGTGATCTCGGACATGCGCATGCCGGTGATGGACGGCGCCCGCTTCCTGGAACTGGCGCGTGAACGCCACCCCGGCGTGGCCCGCCTGCTGCTGACCGGTTATGCCGACATCAGCGCCACCATCGCGGCCATCAACCGCGGCGAGATCCACCGCTACATCACCAAGCCCTGGGACGACCATGAGCTGCTGCTGACGGTGCGCGATGCGCTGAGCCGCCGCGAACTGGAACGCCGCCATGCCGAACTCCTGGCGCTGACCGCCCGCCAGAACGAAGCGCTGCAGGCCGCCAACCGGCTGCTGGAGTCGCGCGTGGCCGCGCGCACGGCCGAGCTGGAACAGCTCAACCGCATGCTGGAAACCTCGTTCGAGGACCTGGACCGCACCTTCATGCTGACGGTGAACGTGTTCTCCGGCCTGCTGGAAATGCGCGAAGGCAGCGCCGGCCATGCCCGCCGCGTGGCCACGCTGGCCCGCGCCACCGCCGCCCGGCTGGGCCTGGGCGAGCGTGAATGCCGCGACGTGTACCTGGGCGGCCTGCTGCACGACGTGGGCAAGATCGGTTTCCCCGACCGCATGCTGGGCCAGCCGGTGAGCACGCTCAGTGCCGAAGACAAGCTGCGCTACAACCGCCACACCACCGACGGCGAAACCGCACTGATGCCGCTGGCCCAGCTGCAGGCCGCGGCCCGCATCGTGCGCCAGCACCATGAGCGCGTGGACGGCCGCGGCTTCCCCGACGGGCTGGCGGCTGATGCCATCAGCCTGGGCGCCCGCATCGTGGCGGCGGTGAACGACTACGACGGCCTGTTGCACGGTGCGCTGGCCGAGCAGCGGCAAACGCCCGAGCGCGCGCGCCAGATGCTGCGCGGCGGCATCGGCACCCATTACGACCCCCGCGTGGTGGAAGCCCTGCTGGCCGAGATCGACGCGCAGGAAGCCCTGGCCCATGCCGACCGGCTGATCGACGTGCGCGAGCTGCGCCCGGGCATGACGCTGGGGCGTGACCTGCTGTCGCCCAAGGGCGCCATCCTGCTGGCCGCCGGCTATGTGTTCGACCAGCGCGTGGTACGTCAGGTGTGCGACTTCGCGAACCGCGAAGGCTTGCGCCTGATGCTGCACGTGCGCCAGGAGCCGGCCCCGCCGCCGCCCCATGAACAGGCTGCCTGACACCCCGGCCGCCATGGCCGCCGACGTCGAGCTGGTGGGCGTGCTGGCCGTGCCCGCCGTGCTGCAGGCCGGCGGCGCCATCGTGGCCACCAATGCGGCCTTGTGCCGGCTGGTGGGCCGCAGCGCGGCCGAGCTGCTGGGCCGGCCCTTCCATGCGCTGGTGTGCGAAGAAGACCAGCCCGCGCTGCAGGCCGTGTGGCAGGCCTGCGAGGCGCAGGACACCGAGCCGCCTGCCCTGCCCGCGCGGCTGCTGAGCCAGGACGGCACTGCCCGCCCGGTGGAGCTGCACCTGCGCCGCACCCAGCGGCCCTATGGCCCGGCCGTGCTGGCCACCTGCCTGGACCAGACCGACATCGAACATGCGCAGCGCACGATGTTCGCGATGGCCGGCATGCTGCGGCAGATCGTCGATGGCGCGCCCATCGCCTCGATGGTGATCGACAGCGGCCACCGCGTGACGCACTGGAACACCGCCTGCGAACGCATGACCGGCCTGCCGCGCAGCACCGTGATGGGCACCTGCGATGCGTGGCGCGCCTTCTTCGCGCAGCAGCGGCCAATGCTGGCCGACCTGATCGTCGATGGCGCCGGGCCCGAGCAGCTGGCCCAGCTGTACGAAGGGCGGGCCAAGGTGTCGGCCATCATCCCCGGCGGGCTGGAGGCCGAGGCGTTTTTCCCCGACTTCGGCACGCATGGCGCCTGGCTGTACCTCACCGCCGCGCCGCTGCGCGATGCCGAGGGCCAGGTCATCGGCGCCATCGAAACCTTGCAGGACGTGAGCGACCGCCGCCGCACGCAGGAAGAACTGCTGCGCCACCCGGCACGAGCTGGAACAGCTGGTGCAGCGCCGCAGCGCCGAGCTGGCCGCCACCGCGCGCGAGCTGGAACGCTTCGTGGCCAATGCGCCAGTGGGCGTGGCCTACCTGGGTGATGCCACCATCCGCCGCGTCAACCCCGGCATGGCCCGCATCTTCGGCTATGCCGAGGCCGAGATGATCGGCATGCCGGCCAGCCGCTGCCACCTGAGCCCGCAGGACGAACAGGCGCTGGCCCAGCGTGCCAAGGCCGTGCTGTCGCGCGGCGAGCCGCTGCACCACGAGATGTGGATGCGCCATGCCGACGGCCACCCGATCTGGATGCAGATCGATGCCCACGTCGCCGACCATGAAGACGCCCACCACGGCACCTGGTGGATGCTGCAGGACCGCACCGAAATCCGCCTGGCGCAGCAGCAGCTGCAGGCCCGCTTCGAAGAACTGCAGCTGACCAACCGCCGCCTGGCCGAGGCGCAGAACCAGCTGCTGCAGCAGGACAAGATGGCGTCCATCGGCCAGCTGGCGGCCGGCGTGGCGCATGAGATCAACAACCCGATCGGCTTCGTCAGCTCCAACCTCAACACGCTGCGGCAGTACGTGGACGATCTGCTGGCCTTGTGCGACGCGCACGAGGCCGTGGCCGCGCAGCCCGGCGTGGCCAGCGCGCAGCAGGCCCTGGCCCGCCAGCGCGAAGCCACCGAACTGGACTACCTGCGCGCCGACCTGCCGCAGCTGCTGGACGAATCGGCCGACGGGCTGGGCCGGGTCAAGAAGATCGTGCAGGACCTCAAGGACTTCTCGCGCGTGGACCAGGCCGACTGGCAGGAAGCCGACCTCAATCTGGGCCTCGAATCCACGCTCAACGTGGTGCGGCACGAGGTCAAGTACAAGGCCGAAGTGCTCAAGGCCCTGGGCCCGTTGCCGCCCGTCACCTGCCTGGCGGCGCAGCTCAACCAGGTGTTCATGAACCTCATCGTCAATGCGGTGCATGCGCTGCCTGATCGCGGCGTCATCCGGCTGGCCTCGGGCACCGAAGGCCCCTGGGCCTGGGTGCAGGTGACCGACAGCGGCTGCGGCATGCCCGACGAGGTGCGCCGGCGCATCTTCGAGCCCTTCTTCACCACCAAGGAGGTGGGCAAGGGCACGGGGCTGGGCCTGTCGCTGTCGTTTTCCATCGTGCAGAAGCACGGCGGCGAGATCCAGGTGCGGTCGCAGCCCGGCCAGGGCTCGGCCTTCCGCGTATGGGTGCCGGTGCAGGGGCCGCAATCGCTGGCCGCGGGCGACCGGCCACCGGCCTGGGATGCCGAACCCGGCCTGCCGGCTGTAGGTGTTCAAGCATGAAGTCCGAGACCCTGCTCTACCAACCCCAGGTGTGCCTGGCCACCGGCCAGGTCATCGGCGCCGAGGTGCTGCTGCAGTGCTGCATGCCCGGCGCCCCGCGCACGCCACCCGCCGAACTGCCAGCCACCGAAGGCCCCGATGCACTCATCCGCGAGCGCGGCCGGCGCCTGCTGCGCGCCGCCTGCGCCCAGGCCGCCGCCTGGCGGGCAGAGGGCCTGCAGCCCGGGCGCATCGCCATTGCGCTGGCACCGCAGCAGTGGAGCGATGGCGACCTGACCGCCGAGGTGCAGGCCGCGCTGCAAGTCGGCGGCCTGCCCGCCAGCGCGCTGGGCCTGGAGATCACCGAAGACCTGCTGCAACAGCATGGCGACCGCGTGGCCGATGCGCTGCGGCCACTGCATGCCGATGGCGTGGAAGTGGCGCTGGCCCACTATGGCACCGGCTGCTCCAGCCTGGCGCGGCTGCGCGCGCTGCCGCTGGACGTGCTGAAGATCGACCGCAGCTTCATCGACGACATCGGCGCGGCAGACAGCAGTGCGTCGGTGAGCCGATCGGTCATTCAGCTGGCGCATGGGCTGCACCTGCGGGTACTGGCCGATGGCGTGCACACGGCCGAGCAGATCCGCCTGCTGGGCCGCCATGGCTGCGACCGCATGCAAGGCCCGGCCTTCAGCCCGCCGCTGTCGGCCGAGGCTTTCAAGGAGCTGCTGCAAAGCTGCCGCGCGCTGCCGCAGGAGCTGATTCAGCGCCGCCGGCATGAGCGCACGCTGCTGCTGGTGGACGACGAGGAGCACATCCTCTCGGCCCTGCGGCGGCTGGTGCGGCGCGACGGCTACAAGGTGCTGACCGCCAACTCTGGCGCCGCGGGGCTGGAGATCCTGCAGCGCGAGCCGGTGGACGTGATCGTCAGCGACCAGCGCATGCCGGGCATGACGGGCGTGGAATTCCTGGGCCGCGCCAAGGAGCTGGCACCGGCCACGGTGCGCATGACGCTGTCGGGCTACACCGACCTGCAGTCCATCATCGATGCCGTCAACGAAGGCGCGGTGTACAAGTTCCTCACCAAGCCCTGGGACGACCAGCGCCTGCGCGAGCACATCGCCCAGGCCTTCCGACAGCGTGAACTGGTGGAAGAAAACGAGCGCCTGACCCACGAGGTGTCGGTGGCCAATACCGGCCTGGCGGCTGCCAACCGCCGGCTGGAACATGCGGTGCGGCGCGAGCACGATTCGCTGCGCGCGATGCAGACCGCCGCCGGCCGCGCCCACGACATGGTGGACCTGGTGCCGATGGCGGTGCTGGGCTTCGATGCCACCGGCCACCTGGTGTATGCCAACCGCTGCGCGGTGACGATGTTTCCGCTGTGGGTGGCCGACCTGGGCGGCCCGCCCGACCCCGCGCTGGCCGCGCTGCTGGCCAGCGTGCCGCCCGACCGCGAAAGCCACCACCCGGTGATGCACGGCGGCCGCCACTACCAGGCCTGGCGCAGCCGCGTGGCGCCCTACCCGGTGGACGACGGCTGCCTGCTGATGCTGCGCCACGCGCAAGCCTGACCACCATGCACACCCTGCCCACCCCCGCCTTGCAGCCCGCGGCCGGCGGGCTGGGCGCCGAAGCCACGGCCGACGCCTTTGCCCGCCGGCTGGCCGAACTGCCCGCCCTGCCCAAGGCCATGGCCGCGGTGATGCGCGCCCTGGGCCGCGACAGCGTGGCCGCCGGCGACTGCATCGATGCCATCGAACATGAACCCGGCCTGGCCGCCCGCCTGCTGCGCCTGGCCAACTCGCCCTTCTACGGCGTGGCCGGCCGCGTGGGCAGCGTGGGCGACGCGGTGCGCCTGCTGGGCCTGCGGCCGGTGGCCTCCGTCGTGGCCGCGGTCTCGGTGCAGCAGATGCTGCTGCCGCTGCAGCCCGAAGGCTTCGACCTGGCGCTGTACCGCGCCCATGCGGTGGCCACCGCCACCGCCGCCCGCGAGCTGGCCCCGCTGGGCCGGCAAGACGCCGAAGAAGCCTTCGTCGCCGGCCTGCTGCACGACGTGGGCCAACTGGTGATGGCCTTGTTCGCGCCGCAAGCGGCAGCGCAGGCACGCCAGCTGAGCCAGACCCAGGGCCTGAGCCTGAGCCAGGCCGAACAACAGCTGCTGGGCAGCACCCACGCTGCCGTCGGCGCCACCATCGCCCGCCACTGGCACCTGCCGGACACCACCGCCGAAGCCATTGCCCGCCACCACCAGCCGGCCGGGCCCGACGCCGACGGCACGGCCTCGCTCAGCGCCATCGTGCATGTGGCCGATGCGCTGACCCACCTGCTGCACAGCACACCCACGGCGCTGGCCGCGCTGCCGGCGTTGCCGGGGCTCTCTCACACCGCCTGGGGGTCGTTGATGGCCGACGAGGCCACCTTGCCGCAGCTGTTGGGGCGGGTGGCGGAAGGCACGGCGTTGTGGGGGATGGATGGGGTGGGTTGACCGACCGGTCGTCAGGCGCGTGCGGTGCCACTTCGGGCGCGCGGCGGGTCAGGCAGCTCTGCTTATCATCCCCGCATGGCAACACGCAAGCTCGGCCCGGGGCCGGACACCCCGGCGCAGGGTGTCACTCAAGACGATCCGGCAGCCCAGGTGCTGCGGCAGTTCCGGCAGGTGTTCGCTGCGGTCCGCAGCCACTTCGCGCAGGTCGAAAAGCAGGTGGGCCTGGGTGGTGCGCAGTTGTGGGCGCTCAACCATGTGCGCGACCGGCCGGGCATCGGTATCAGCGACCTGGCACGGGCGCTGGACATCCAGCAATCGACCGCCAGCAACCTGGTGAAGGGCCTGATCGAACGTGAGCTGATCGCCGCCAGCCGCGAAGGCAGCGATCGCCGTGCAGTGCAGCTGAACCTGCTGCCCGCGGGCGCGCGCGTCCTGCGCAAGGCACCGGGTCCCTTTGCCGGCGTGCTGCCAGAGGCGCTGCGCCGGATGGACGAAGCCAGCCTGCGCCGCCTGCAGCAGGACCTGGACCGCCTGCTGGCCGAACTGGCCATCGAAGAAGGCAGCAGCCGCCGCCCGCTCAGCGAGATGTAGCCCAACCTGGTTCCCCTGTGGAACTACGTATTGGCGTCCAGCGGCATCACCAATACATTTGCCCAAATGTATTCGGGCATTGCCTGGGGAACGTCATGCAGTTCAGACTCACGAAAGACCTGGTGGCCGGCACGCTGTTCACAGTGGCCGGCGTGTGCTTCTCGTCGGGCGCACTGTCGTACTCGTTCGGCTCGGCCGCACGGCCGGGCCCCGGCTACTTTCCCTTCGGCCTGGGCATCCTGCTGGCGCTGATGGGCGCCGTCATCCTGGCGCGCGGCATGGCCACCCGACGTGAACCCCACCAGCAGTTCAGCCGCACGTCCAAGCGCCCGCTGCCCATCGTGGTGCTGGCCATCCTGTCGTTCGCCATCACGCTGCCCACGCTGGGCCTGGTGCTGGCCCTGCCCATCCTCATCGCCATCATCAGCGCCGCCGGCGACCAGTTCTCCTGGCGCGACGTGCTGATCAGCAGCGCGGTGCTCACGCTGGGTTCGTGGCTCGTCTTCATCAAGGGCCTGGCGCTGACGCTGCCGGTGTGGCCCTCCTTCATCGGCTGACGGGAGCACGCCATGGACATGCTGACCAACCTGGCGCTGGGCCTGGAAACGGCGCTGACGATGCAGAACCTGCTGTACGCCTTCGTCGGCTGCCTGCTGGGCACGTTGATCGGCGTGCTGCCGGGCCTGGGCTCGGTGACCACCATCGCGATGCTGCTGCCCAGCATCTATGCGCTGGACGCCACGCCCGCGCTGGTGATGCTGGCGGGCATCTACTACGGCTCGCAGTACGGCGGCTCCACCACCGCCATCCTGATCAACGTGCCTGGCGAATCGGCATCGGTGGTGACGGCACTGGACGGCTATCAGATGGCCCGCCAGGGCCGGGCCGGCGCAGCCCTGGCCACCGCAGGCCTGGGCTCGTTCTTCGCGGGCACCGTGGCCACACTGGTCATCGCCGCCTTTGCGCCGCCCCTGACCGAGCTGGCTTTCAAGTTCGGACCG
Source organism: uncultured Aquincola sp. (assembly GCF_964001545.1). Taxonomy (NCBI): domain Bacteria; kingdom Pseudomonadati; phylum Pseudomonadota; class Betaproteobacteria; order Burkholderiales; family Sphaerotilaceae; genus Aquincola; species uncultured Aquincola sp. The sequence goes on along the minus strand of NZ_CAXFDV010000675.1, from coordinate 2,222 downwards.
GCCGAATACTTTGCGCTGATGGTGCTGGGCCTGGTGGGTGCGGTGGTGCTGGCCTCGGGCTCGCTGCTCAAGGCCATCGCCATGATTCTGCTGGGGCTGCTCATCGGTCAAATCAACACCGACGTGATCTCGGGCGTGCCGCGCTACAGCTTCGAGATCCCTGAACTCACCGACGGCGTGAACGTGGTGGCACTGGCCATGGGCCTGTTCGGCTTCGCCGAGATCGTGGCCAACCTCAGCCGCCCGGCCGAGCAGCGCGAGGTCTTCACCAAGGAGGTCAAGGGCCTCTGGCTGACCAAGGAAGACTTCAAGCTCGCCGCGCCCGCGGTGCTGCGCGGCACCGCGCTGGGCTCGCTGCTGGGCGTGCTGCCGGGCGGCGGCTCGCTGCTGTCGTCGTTCGCTTCGTACACCCTCGAAAAGAAGATCTCCGGCACGCCCGAACGCTTCGGCAAGGGCGCCATCCAGGGCGTGGCAGGGCCTGAATCGGCCAACAACGCCGGGGCGCAGACCAGCTTCATCCCGATGCTGACGCTGGGCATTCCGCCCAATGCGGTGATGGCGCTGATGGTGGGCGCGATGACCATCAAGGGCATCCAGCCCGGCCCGCAGGTCATGACCAGCAACCCCGATCTGTTCTGGGGCCTGATCGCCAGCATGTGGATCGGCAACCTGATGCTGGTGATCCTGAACCTGCCGCTGATCGGCATCTGGATCCGGCTGCTCACCGTGCCCTACCGCTTCCTGTTCCCGGCCATCGGGGTGTTCTGCTGCATCGGCGTGTACTCGGTCAACAACAACACCTTCGACGTGTACATGGTGGCGCTGTTCGCGGTGCTGGGCTACCTGTTCTACCTGCTGCAGTGCGAGCCGGCACCGCTGCTGCTGGGCTTCATCCTGGGGCCGATGATGGAAGAGAACCTGCGCCGCGCGCTGCTGCTGTCGCGCGGCGACTGGGGCACCTTCGCAGAGCGTCCGCTGTCGGCCGGGCTGCTGATCGCGGCGGCCATTCTGGTGGCGCTGGTGGCCCTGCCCGCGGTGCGCGGCAAGCGCGAGGTGGCTTTTCAGGAGGCCTGACGGTCACCCGCGGTCGCGCCTTGCCGGCGGGCGTGTGGCGTTCAAGCGCATGGATAGGCCGTGCAGTGCACGGCGCAGTATCCTGCGTCTCCCGTATGGTCATACGCTCCCGTCGCGCGCCTGATCGGCCACCACCCATGGAAGAGCTGAGGAATCTCGAGCTTGACGACACCGCACCAATGGCAGGACCGAGCGGTGGGCATCCGTCTACGAAGGTCTTGTTTCTGCTCGAAGAGTTCAAGGTGCATAAGGCCTTCATCCTTGAAACGCAGAAACGGATGACCACCTTCACCATTGCAGCCATCGCCGTCGCAACGACGCTGCTGACCGGGTCAGCCAACTTCCTGTTCACCGCAGACGTCAAAGGCGGCTGGCAGCTTGCCTATGTGGCGCTCTTTCCTTCGATACTCCTGATCGTCACGATGCGTCTGATGACGGCTCACCGGGCAGCGATTGGCAGCACAGCGGCTTACATCGTCGTTGGCATCGAGAAGGAACTCGGCGTGACAGGGTTTGAGTCCTTGATTTACGAAGCGCGAAGGTGGGTGCCAACCCAGGAAGCCAATGATCCCATCGCGGACGCCTTCCACTTGCTCATCGCCGCCAGCTTTCTTGTCTTCTTGTTTGGCATGGGGCGCATAGAGCCGCCCGCCGCCTCGCTGGCGTTTTACGTGCACTTGCTTCCCCTTGCGCTGCTCTACATGGTCTTTCTGAAGACTTCTCAGCGCTTCAAAACCGTCATCCCGCCATCGGTGGAGGAAGGCCTGGACAACTGGAGCCGGGCCATGGCTTCCCTGCGAACTTCTCAGGCGCGCGGGGCAGGGAAAGTCGGATGACTTCAGGTGCAGCGCGCGAAGCGCAAAGACAGGGACGCCGAGCAAGTCAGTGTGGAGTCCACCGCCACCGCATCTTCAACGCCGCCACCCCGTCCTTCCCCAACGCCCTCAACCCCGGCCGCCCCGGCATGTGGAACGCATCGATCGGATGCGTGATCGGCTCGAAGCAGAAGGCGTCGCCTTGGGGTGGGCGGTAGACGAGGCAGCAGCGAGCATCCGCGGGCGCGCTGGCGTCGAAGTCCAGCATCTCCAAGCTCAACGCCACCCCACGCTCGGGCCACTCGATGCGCGCGGTGCCGCCCCAGCCACCGA
>NZ_CAXFDV010000674.1:0-1806 GCF_964001545.1 uncultured Aquincola sp. | reverse complement strand
CAAAGCGCTAAAGCACTTTAGAACTAAAACGTGCACCCGGCGCCGGTGATTTCCCTAGCCGGCTGCGCCGCCACGGTGCATGCGCACCGTCAAAGCGCGTCCAAAAACATGCACAACTGAAGCAGTTTTCTGCAGGCAGACCGCCTCTTCGGCGGGCCCCGCCGCGGCCCGCTGTCCACTTCCTGCAAGGCCTGTCCACATCCTGCAGGCATCGTGTTTCCATGACTCTTCATTGATTGACCTCTAAACGATCAGCGCAGACAGTGGCTGCAACGGCACGACGGGTGTGCCGACCCACCGGAGGTACTGGCGATGGCCGAGCGCTCATTCGTCGAAGAGGTCAAGAAGCTGCGCCTGGGCGCAGGCGAGGTGTTCAGCGGCGAGGGCATCCTGGCCGTGACCAAGGCCCTGCTCGAATCGGGCGTGGCCTATGTGGCGGGCTACCAGGGCGCGCCGATTTCACACCTGATGGACGTGCTGGCCGACGCCCAGGACATCCTGGCCGACCACGGCATCCGCTTCGAGAACAGCGCCAGCGAAGCCACCGCCGCCGCCACGCTGGCCGCGTCGGTCAACTATCCGCTGCGCGGCGCGGTGACCTTCAAGGCCACGGTGGGCACCAACGTGGCCTCGGACGCGCTGGCCAACCTGGCATCGGGCGGCGTGCTGGGCGGCGCGCTCATCATCGTGGGCGAGGACTACGGCGAGGGCTCTTCCATCATGCAGGAGCGCAGCCACGCGTTTGCGATGAAGTCGCAGATGTGGCTGCTGGACCCGCGGCCCAACCTGCCCTGCATCGTGCAGGCGGTGAAAGACGGCTTCGACCTGTCGGAAGCCAGCAGCACGCCGGTGATGCTGCAGCTGCGCATCCGCGCCTGCCATGTGCACGGCCAGTTCGTGGCCAGCGACAACCGCAAGTCGGCCTTCACGCTGCAGCAGGCGCTGGCCGCGCCGCAGCGCGACGTCAACCGCATCGTGCTGCCGCCCGCCAGCTTTCTGCACGAGAAGGAGAAGGTGGAGCAGCGCTGGCCGGCGGCGGTGCGCTTCATCCAGGAGCGCCAGCTCAACGAGTTTTTTGCCGAAGATGCCGACGACGTGGGCGTGGTGGTGCAGGGCGGCACCTACAACACGCTGATCCGCGCGCTCAACCACCTGGGCCTGGCCGACGTGTACGGCGAAAGCCGGCTGCCGCTGTACGTGATGAACGTGGCCTACCCGCTGGTGGACGCAGAGTTCGAGCGCTTCTGCCAGGGCAAGCGGGCCATCCTGGTGCTGGAAGAAGGCCAGCCCAACTTCGTCGAGCAGAACGTGGCCGACATCCTGCGCCGGCTGGGCAGCGCCACCACGCTGCACGGCAAGGACCTGCTGCCCCTGGCCGGTGAATACAACACCGCCACGCTGCTCAAGGGCCTGACCGCCTTCCTGCAGCAGTACGGCAAGCTGGCGCCCGAGCCCCAGGCGCGCAAGATGATTCCGCTGGTGGCCGCGCCGGCTGCCACCAGCGCCGAGCTGGCCGCCAACGTGCACGCCCGTCCGCCGGGTTTTTGCACCGGCTGCCCCGAGCGGCCCATCTTCACCGCGATGAAGCTGGTGGAGCGTGAGCTGGGTCCGCACCACGTCACGGCCGACATCGGCTGCCACCTGTTCTCCATCCTGCCGCCGTTCAACATCGGCGCCACCACCATGGGCTACGGCCTGGGCGCGGCCAGCGCGGCGGCCTTCAATGTGCCGGGCGGCCGGCGCGCCATCTCGGTGATGGGCGACGGCGGCTTCTGGCACAACGGCCTGACCAGCGGCATCGCCAAT
>NZ_CAXFDV010000673.1:0-1699 GCF_964001545.1 uncultured Aquincola sp. | reverse complement strand
TGCGGCCCGAGGCCGTGTCGGTGGGCCTGCGCGAGATCGACCGCCCCGAGACCGGCGACGCCGCACTGGCCGACTTCTTCGGCTGGCTGGTGCGTGAACGGGTGATGACGCAGGTGATCCTGTACGACGTGGCCGACCTGCGCCGCTGGCAGGCGCTGCGCAGCGCCGGCACGGTGCCCGATGGGCCGTGGTTTCTGCTGTTCGTGCTGGGGCGCTACAGCGCGGGGCAGACCTCTTCGCCGCACGACCTGCTGCCCTTCGTGCAGGCCCACACCGGGGCCGAGCCCTGGGCCATGTGTGCCTTCGGCGCCACCGAGCATGCCTGCGCGGTGACGGCCGCCGCGCTGGGCGGCCATGTGCGCGTTGGCTTCGAGAACAACCTGCTGCTCAAGGACGGCTGGCCCGCCGCTGACAACGCGGCGTTGGTGGCCCAGGCCGCCGAGGCCGCCCGCTGCCTGGGCCGGCCGCTGGCCACCGCCGAGCAGTTGCGTGAGCGCTTCACGCCGGCCTGAGCCCCGCCTTCCCATCCCGCCACCGCCAGACCCATAAGAACGGAGACATCGATGACCGCACGCTCCCACTGCCAGACCCTGCGCCGCCGCTTGCTGGGCATGGCCGCCACCGCCCTGTGCCTGCTGCCGTTTGCCGCCACGGCGCAAGGCGGCCACTGGCCCAGCGGGCCCATCCGCTTCGTGGTGCCGTACCCGCCGGGCGGCCCCACCGACCTGATGGCGCGGCTGCTGCAGCCCGAGCTGCAGACCCGGCTGGGCGCCACCGTCATCATCGACAACAAGGGCGGGGCCGGCGGCAACGTGGGCAGCGCCGAAGTGGCGCGCCAGGCGCCGGCCGATGGGCAGACGCTGTTGCTCGCTGCCAGCGGCCCGATGGCGGTGAACGCCAGCCTGTTCCGCTCCATGCCCTTCAATGCGCTGACCGACCTGCAGCCGGTGATCCAGATCTCGTCCTTCCCGCTGGTGCTGGAAACCCATCCGTCGATGGGCATCCGCAACGTCAAGGACTTCATCGCCCGCGTGCGCAAGGAGCCGGGCGCCATCACCTTTGCCTCGGCCGGCAACGGCACGCCGCAGCACCTGGCCGGCGAGATCTTCGGCAAGGCGGTGGGCGCCAAGCTCACCCATGTGCCCTACCGCGGCGCCGGCCCGGCGCTCAACGACGTGGTGGGCGGCCAGGTGCCGGTGATGTTCGACATCCTGGCCAGCTCGCTGCAGCATGTGCAGGCCGGCAAGCTGGTGCCGCTGGCCGTGACCTCCGCCACGCGCAGCCCGGCGCTGCCCAACGTGCCCACGCTGGCCGAAGCCGGCCTGCCGGGTGTCGAGCTGACGGCCTGGCACGGCATCGCGGTGCGCACCGGCACGCCGCAGCCCATCGTCGACAAGCTCAATGCCACGCTCAACGCCATCTTTGCCGACCCCGCCTTCAAGAAGAAGTGGGAGGCTTTGGGCACGCCGGTGGTGGGCGGCACGCCCGAGCAGTTCGGTGGGCTGATCCGCACCGAGAGCGTTCGCCTGGGCCGCGTGGTGCGAGAGTCCGGCGCCACGGCCGAGTGAGCCTGAACGACTCTTTCGGGTAGTGCAGATCTACCCCGGCGGGGCTGGTGCGGCGCCCCCCGCGTGGCGAACATGCCGCCATGCCCACCGCCCTTGATACAGACCATCCGACCCCGCCCGCCCCGGCGGCG